>CASFML010000001.1 GCA_949295795.1 uncultured Gammaproteobacteria bacterium
TTTATTATTTGTGGAGATTGGAATATTGCTCATAAACCTATCGATTTAAAAAATTGGCGTAGCAATCAAAAGAATTCTGGTTTTTTGCCAGAAGAACGAGCCTGGTTGGATCAAGTGTTGGGGCCGGTTGGGTATGTGGACGCTTTTCGAGAGATGAATCAACATGAGGGGCAATACACCTGGTGGTCCAATCGTGGTCGTGCTTGGGCTAATAATGTGGGTTGGCGGATAGATTACCAGATTATTACACCAGGACTTAAAAATAAAATTAGCTCAGTTGAAATTTATAAGGATCAGCGGTTTTCCGACCATGCTCCTTTAATTATTGACTATATTGTTTAGAAATCACCAAAATAATCCTCTGAGTGTATTTATGTTGGATTAAAAAAAATAAATCGATGGCTAAACATTAAACAGCAATTACCAAAATTTTTTTAAGGATATCGATACTATCATTATGGAAATGAAAAACAATTTTTTATTGCTTTTGATTTTATCCTTAGCTGTTTTTGGTATTATCACCACAGAGCTTTCAATCATCGGTCTGCTGCCACCATTAATGACTCATCTGCATATCAATGCCGCAGAAGTGGGATTGCTTATTAGTGCCTATGCCTTTGTTGTTACGATAACGGGGCCTTTCATTACTTTATTAATGACAAGACTGAATAAGAAATACGTTTTGCTAAGTATTATGTTGCTGTTTGTTGTTTCCAATCTAGTTTATGCTTACACAAATAATTATAGTACAATGATGCTGTTTCGTATATTGCCTGCATTAATGCATGCACCCTTCTTCGCAGTCACATTGGTAGTGGCTTCAAACTTAGTTGCACCCGAATATCAGACTAAAGCCGCTGCCATGGTCTTTGCTGGAATAGCGGTAGGCTTGGTTTTAGGTGTGCCTTTGAGTTCGTTTATTGCGGTACATTCTTCATTAACTTTTGCATTTCTTTTTAGTGCCATAGCTAATGGTTTGGCCTTCGTACTTTTGTTAATGATGCCCTCCATGCCAATCATCGAGAAAATAGCTTTTGGCAAACAATTAAGAATTTTGCGCAAAGGAAGGTTGTGGTTAACCATTTCTACGGTAGTGTTTGTCTTCGCGGCAATGTTCTCATCCTATAGTTTCATTGCGAAATATCTCCATGATATTACTAAACTAAGCGGTACATGGATCAGCATTATGTTGATGCTGTTTGGAGTTTTCGGAATTTTGGGAAATTTCATTTTTAGTGCATTGATACAAAAAAATGTCGATTTAACAGTGATCTTCTATCCCATTCTTTTTATCGGCGTGTATTTACTTATTTATAGTTTTGGTTTTTCTTTTTTACTGATGATAGGTTTAACTATGTTGTGGGGCTTATTGCATGCAGCGGGTCTGATTGTTAGCCAAACTTGGTTAACCACTGAAGCACAGGAAGCACCCGAGTTTGCAAATAGTTTGTTTGTTTCTTTTTCTAATCTTGGAATTACAGTAGGGACAGCTTTAGCAGGCTGGTTTATCTTACATTTTGGAACGCATAACTTAGTATGGGTGGGGATTCTATTTTCAGGATTAGCACTGCTTAGCATACTTTTCAAAATCTTTATCAGATCTCAAAACCATTATCAAACAAATTAATTTAATAATATAGTTGTAAAAAATAAAGAATTAGCTTAATAAATTTAACAATGTTTGTAGAGCAAATTCGACGGCATTATAACGGATGATTAATCGATCGCCTGAATGATGTTGGCATAGAGTTTTACTAAAATCTTTGCCTACCCAAGCCGTCCATAGTGTACCTACCGGAGTTTTTTCGGTACCTCCATCAGGCCCTGCAATCCCAGTAATGGCTATGCTGATTTGTGCTGCACTATTTTTTAAAGCGCCGGTGGCCATCGCGATGGCTGTTTCTTCACTGACGGGACCATATTGATTTAAGAGCGTTTGATTAACGCCTAACATTTGCTGTTTAGACAAATTTGAATAGGTGACAAATCCACGTTCAAACCAGGCTGAAGCACCCGCTATGCTCGTGATAGTTTGGGCTAATTGTCCTCCGGTACAGGATTCGGCAGTGGCTAACTTTAATTGATGTTGTTTAAGTTTGTCGCCTATTTCTTTGGCGAGCAAATGAGTTTGAGGGGCTTGATAAGACATGTTTTTCCTTAGATAAAAAAATCTAACTACCCAATTAAAATTAAATATAAAGATTATTACACCCATTACATACTTAGTCGGTCGGTGTATTTTTATCAACTAAAACAAGTGATATTTAAGTTATTTTTTTTAATAATTAAAAACTTAAGACTTAAGGTAGAATTAATAAATTAGATGTATATTAGTATTCGTATTGAATTACAAATCTTAATCTCAATAAGGAATTTTTATATGCCAAATTCAAATCAAGCCATTTCAATGGAAATTGATCAAGCTGAGCTAGATCAATTAAAACAACAATTAATTGAAGATTTAAATAAAACTGGAATTACTAAAATTACTTATCATCCGGGTAAATTAGAAAAAATAGTAAAACTTTTATCTGCGATAAACTTGAGTGATATTACCGAGTTAAAAAAGATCAAAAATGAACTTTCATCATCACCTGCAGATTTAAAAAAATTAATAGATTACCTCGGTAATAATTTTACTAAACAAGATAAGATAGATTTTAATAAAAAAACAAGCAAACTAATATTAAAATTATATAGTATAAATGTTAATAATGATAATTCACAAATCCTAACAGATTTAAATCAGCAATTAAAAAAATTAGAAAAATTAAACATTTCTGAACTAATGTTATTTTCAAAAATAACTAATAAAATTGAAGAATTATCTAAAATTCAAGTGGAACTAGATTCTTTTGTAGATGAAAGTATAAAAAACATGGATTTAAGAAATATTATTATGAATCTGCCTACCATTATTAAAAAAGAACAAAACATTCATATCAATATTTTATTACATCATTTTAATGAAAATCAAATTTGTGACATAACGGATGATAATGCCCAAAGTATCTGTGAAGTATTGCTTTCGATCTGTAGTATTAAAAATTTTGATCATGAGATTTGCTTTAAATTGATTGAATGTATCATTAAAAGTGGATCGCTTAAAAATGAATATTACCAAGAATTGGCTAAAAACCTCGTTGAATATTCGGGAGCTGAAAGTCCCTTAAATAATGTCATACAACACTTAACTCAAAACGCCAAGAAGCAAAATAATATAATTGATTTATCAAATTTGTTAGATGTAGCTATTGAAGACCTTAAATCAGAAAATGTAAATGTCATTCTCAATTGGTTTGATTTAACTACGGAGAAATGTCAAGACCATATAGAAAATTTTCGAAAGAAAAAAGCAAGCTTGTTACAAAAAAATAAACTAGATAAAATTCAAATAGATAAATTAGACAAAATTATTAATTATTTTGAAATAAAGAAATTAAATGAGGAATTAAAGAAGGTGCTTAACGATGAGAATCCAAATAAGGATTATAATACAATCGTTTCACTTATAAACCTCGGCGCCAATTTTAAAATCATTAATAAAGAAACGCTTGAAGAAATTTCTGAAAGTATATCAAAAGAATTAGATATAGATATATTGAATGAAATTCGATCATATTTACAAAATTTAGTTTCGGAAGAAACAAGTCGAGCAGTGAACTCATCGAATGAAGTTGAAACATCAGCTACAAATAAATTAACTCTTATTGATATTATCAATATCATTCGTAGTGATAAAAAGAATTATCCACTAAGTATCAAACAATGGAATGCAGTGATTGATTGTTTGAGATCTACAGATAATTTATTTCATTGGGAAAGAAAATTGCGTAATTCATCAGATTGTGCACAAGAGTTTAAAAAAGTGCTTATTGAATTTAACAATAAAAATTTATCCGACAAAAAACAAGTATTAGATTCTTTATTAATAACTGCTATTAATGAAAGTCGACCTCAGATTGTAAAGTCACTTTTAGAAAACGGAGCGAATTTATCTGAGAAAGAGCAAGAAATTAATTGGTTACAACTGGCGCTTAGAAAAAACTTTGGGGAGCAGGACAAAATTCTTGAAATTTTAAAAATTTTGACTTCAAAGATGTCTGAAACTCAATTAAACATAGCAATTATCGGTTTACTTAATAAAGCCATAGAATTAGGCCAACAGCATATTTTAGATTTCATTTTTGCTACTTCGTTCGAGGGGGAAAATAAAATCGATCAAGGACACCAATCTAAGCGACAGCAATTAGAGGCTAAGTTAATCAAAAACGAAAATAAAATAACGCAGACTAATCTTCATTCATCTTCTAGACGTCAAAACAAAGATATTATAGACAATTTAAATGGGGAACAAGAAGCGTTAATTGATGAATGGTTAAAACATGTACAATTTATAAAATTAATTGATAAAGTTAAAGAAGAAACAGATATAAAAAAATTATCCAATGTTAAAAAATGTTTAGATTTTTATAAAGAAAAATATCAAAGTTCAAATTATCCTGAATGTTTATACAAAAAATTTAGCAAATTACACGAAGAAGTCCAGGCTAAAATTTTTTCATTGGAATCCGTAGCAAGTAACTCGCAAACTCACGTTCAAATGGATGTAGATGGACTTGTAACAGACTTAGCAACTATTTCATTAGAAAGACCTGGAGGTGACAGACGTCGGGTATATTCTGGTGGAGCAGAGAGAGGAATGTCATATTTGTTTGCAGAGCAGCCGGCTGTTTTGCCTACGGAGCCCGCTATAAAACGTCGCGCAGCTTCTCAAGATGGCGGCTCACAGCCGAAAGTCTCAATTGGTTTGTTTTATGATAAGGCGCAGCCCATGTCATCTGTTCAAGAAGATCAACCAATGGAGACAAGTCATACTCATTCTCCATAATATTTGAATTATAACTAGCAGGTAAAAAATACCTGCTAGTTTAATCTTGTATTGAGTCTTAGATCTAGAAATAAAAGACTTATGAATAATATAAAGGAAGGATTAAATAATTCTAGGTTTAGAACTTTAAAGCAAAAAACAAAGGAATTAAAAGGTTAGAGCTATTAAAGTAGAGCCTATAAATTAGATTATTATTGTAAATCGATAGCTTTTCCGGCAACATAGCCGTTATTAATGCAGGTAAGAAGTCAATTTAGGTAAATTATGGCCAAAGAAGATCAGATAGTGATGGAAGGTATAGTTGTTGAAACTTTACCTAATACCTTATTTAGGGTGGAATTAGAAAATGGGCACATGATTAATGCCCATATTTCTGGGCGTATGCGAAAAAGTTATATCCGTGTCCTTACTGGCGATAAGGTGAAGGTTGAAATGACTCCTTATGATCTCACGAAAGGCCGAATCATATTTCGTGGTAAAGGACCTGAGCCAGATAAAGACCGGTCTAAAGGTTAGCCAATAGGTGCCTGCGATAAATTTTTATTTTGTTCAATAGATGATGTAAGGCTCCCCCTTTTTTCAGAAATAACTAATTGTAAGTCTTCATTATTACTGGTTAAAAGCAATTGACCGCCGTGTACTAAGCGACCAAAGAGTAGTTCATCGGCAATGGGTTTTTTAATTTTCTCTTGAATAAGACGCATCATTGGACGCGCTCCCATGCTTCTATCATAACCATGTTTAGCGAGCCAAACTCGAGCAGGTTTGTCTACGTGTAGAGTGACATGTTTCTTTTCAAGTTGAGCCTCTAGTTCAAGTAAATATTTATCTACGACCTGAGAGACAATAGTGGCCGTTAAATAATTAAAATAAATAGTGGCATCCAAGCGATTGCGAAATTCTGGAGAAAATACGCGTTTGATAGCCTCTGAGTTTTCTGCTTGATTTAAGTTAGGAGTAAAACCTATTTCTTGCCGACTAAACTGTTCAGCGCCTGCATTGCTGGTCATTACCAAAATGATGTGGCTAAAATCGGTCTTTCTACCATTGGTATCGGTTAAGTTCCCATGATCCATGACTTGTAATAAAAGATTAAAAATATCTGGATGTGCTTTTTCAATTTCATCCAATAACAAAACGGCATGAGGATGTTTAGTCACAGCTTCGGTGAGTAAACCCCCTTGATCATAACCAATATAGCCTGGAGGGGCTCCTATTAGACGAGATACACTATGCCTTTCCATATATTCAGACATGTCAAAGCGGAGTAATTCAATACCCATAAGTTCTGAGAGTTGACGAGTAACCTCTGTTTTTCCCACGCCGGTGGGTCCGGCAAAAAGAAAAGATCCAATGGTTTTATTGGTTTCTCGTAAACCAGAACGTGTTAATTTCATAGCCGCACAAAGATTTTCGATGGCTATATCTTGACCGAATACGCGTGCTTTTAATTTTTCTTCCAAGTGGCGTAAACGACTCTTATCTGAAGCAGAGATATTTCGTGTAGGAATGCGTACCATCTTTGCTACAATGGCCTCGATTTCATGGATACCAATGACTTGTTTTCTCTTATGGCTAGGTCTTAATGCCTGATAAGCACCGGCTTCGTCAACAATATCAATGGCTTTATCGGGTAAGAATCGATCCGGTAAATAACGTGCAGCAAGCTCTACACTGGCGCGTAAGGCCGTCATACGATATTTAACGTGATGATGTTCTTCTAATCGATCGCGCAATCCGCGTAAAATAGCGATGGTTTCTTCTAAGTTGGGTTCAGGGACATCAATTTTTTGGAAACGTCTTGCTAAAGCTCGATCCTTTTCAAAAATGCTACGATATTCTTGGTAAGTTGTAGCGCCTATGCATTTTAATTCTCCGGTGGTGAGTAATGGTTTGATTAAATTCGAAGCATCCATCACACCGCCCGAGGCAGCGCCAGCACCAATCACAACATGAATCTCATCAATGAAAAGGACTGATTGTGGTTCTTGTTTAAGTTGCGCTAATAAAGCCTTAAATCTTTTTTCAAAATCTCCGCGATATTTAGTCCCAGCCAATAAACTGCCGAGATCTAAAGAATAAATGGTACTATTCGCAAGAACATTAGGAACCTTTTTTTCATTAATGGCTTTAGCCAACCCTTCTACAATCGCAGTCTTACCCACACCCGCTTCACCCACTAATAAAGGATTATTTTTTCGGCGGCGGCAAAGGGTTTGAATGACCCGTGCTAATTCTTCTTCACGACCGATCAGCGGATCAATCTTTCCAAGTCGTGCTTTACTATTGAGATTAATTGCATAAAGTTCTAATGGACTATTTCCTGGACCTTCTATAGTGACTTCTTCTTCAGTGACAAATTGATTTAATTTTGGCTCCAAATTATCTTGTAATTTAGGTAGCCCCTGCGATATATAATTCGATACATCGGTGCGCGTGACATTTTCACGACGTAAAAAATAAATGGCTTGACTATCTTGTTCACCAAAGATGGCTGCTAAGATGTTAACGCCATGTACTTGGGTTTTTCCGCTGGATTGCACTTGAAAGATAGCGCGTTGTAAAACTCGTTGAAAACCTAATGTAGGTTGTATATCGAGATTAGGATCTGCAGAAGGAAACAATGGCGTTGTTGCTGCAATGAAATTACTAATCTCGTTCTTAAGTCTATTTAAATTTGCACCGCATGCTTTTAAAGCGGCAACAGCTGAAGGTTCATCTAAAAGCGCTAGCAATAGATGCTCAACTGTTAAATATTCATAACGTTTTTCACGGGCTTGTTTAAATATCGAATTTAAACTAACTTCAAGCTCTTTGCTAAACATGGTAGCCCTCCTATTCGAAGCGTATAAAATCCGTGATTGCTAGCATAAAGGCGAGTTTCACTGTTGTTATACAAGCTGGGTAGTCCATGTTGAAAAAATTATTCCCTTTATTTTTAGCCTAGTCGAAATTTAAAGATTTGCGAATTTGCTTAATTTTGAGCCTTTTAACTGCAAATACCGGAAAGAGGAGTATTTTTTGTGGTTGTTAGCTTGAGAAAAGGGGTAGCTACCTGACGTGATAATTTTAAGAGGAAAATTGGAATTTTCCTCTTATTGAGCAAAAGCTTATAAAATGTTCATTTTTTAGACTGAAGTCATGGAAGCTAACGTATGTTTATTACGCATATGATTGACTATAGCTTGTGAAAAATCAGAGCAACTCACTTCTTTAGCGTCTTTCATTAAGCGTGCAAAATCATAAGTGACGGTTTTGGCTTGGATGGTCGCTTCCATTCCTGTAATAATATGATCAGCGGCTTCATTCCAACCTAAATGCCGTAACATCATTTCTGCTGATAGAATGAGAGATCCGGGATTGACCTTATTTTGACCCGCGTATTTGGGAGCTGTTCCATGGGTGGCTTCGAACATAGCAACTTGGTCGCTTAGGTTGGCTCCAGGGGCAATGCCGATACCCCCTACCTGAGCGGCTAAAGCATCTGAAA
>CASFML010000002.1 GCA_949295795.1 uncultured Gammaproteobacteria bacterium
AAACTCATATATCCAATGGTTTACCTAGTTTATCAATTGTTGGATTACCTGAAGCAACCGTCAAAGGAAGCCGTGATCGGGTGCGTAGTGCTATAATTAATGCACAATTTAAATTTCCAACTCGACGAATAACTATCAATCTTGCCCCCGCGGACCTTCCCAAGCAAGGAGGCAGATTTGATTTACCAATTGCGTTAAGTATTTTAGCCGCTTCTAATCAGATTCCAACCAATTCGCTTGAGCAGTATGAATTTATCGGTGAATTAGGATTAGCGGGTGAACTTCGGCCTGTTTCGGGCATCTTGCCTTTCTCTTTAGCGGCCCAGAAAGCCAATCATACTATAATAATCCCCTTAGAAAATGCTTTAGAAGCCAGCTTCAATAAAAAATCCAACATTTTACCCGCTAAAAATATTTTACAAATTTGCTCACATTTACATGGAAGAGAACTCTTAACGAATTACCCTGCAGAATTACATAAGCTGAAGCCCCTTGTATTACCTGATCTATCCGAGGTGTATGGTCAAGCACACGCAAAGCGCGCTTTAGAAATTTGTGCAGCAGGAAAACATAGTTTGTTAATGATAGGTCCACCGGGTATTGGTAAAACTATGCTGGCTTCTCGTTTAATAGGCTTATTACCTTTACTAAATGATGAGCAAGCTCTAGAGCTTGCTGCAATTCATTCAATCAGGGGCCAATCTCTTGAATTAAGCACTTGGAGATTTCCTCCTTTTCGTAGACCACATCACACTGCCTCAAGCATCGCATTAGTTGGAGGAGGCAACCCTCCTCAGCCTGGAGAAATTTCATTAGCCCATCATGGTGTTTTATTTCTAGATGAATTACCAGAATTTGATCGCAGAGTATTAGAAGCTTTGCGTGAACCATTAGAGTCCGGAAATATAACGATCTCTCGTGCGGCTAAGCAAATTGAATTTCCTGCGAATTTTCAATTAGTAGCAGCTATGAACCCTTGCCCGTGCGGCCATTTAGGTAATCAGATACATCCGTGTATATGTTCGATGCAACAAATTCAGCGATATCAAAAAAAAATATCTGCCCCTTTTTTAGATCGTATCGATATTTGCATTGAAGTAAATCCGTTACCAAAAAATTATTTTCTTCAAAAATTTAAAGAAGAAGATAGCAAAAGCGTTCGGAATCGAGTTAAAAAAGCACAAATTAAACAACTTAAACATTTTGGAAAACTTAACCACAAGCTAGCGAGTGAACTATTAGAAATTTCAAATTCCTTATCTAATTCAGATCGGAAGATTTTACAAAATTCTTTAGAAAAATTTCAACTATCAACACGCTCCTATCATAGAATTTTGCGGATAGCTCGTACTATTGCAGATTTATCTGAAAGTGAAAAAATTAAAAATCCACACTTAATGGAAGCTTTAAGTTACAGGTTTTTTAAAAATTTATTTTTATAAATAAATAAAATTTAACGAAATTCATTAGAAATTTTTATTAATTTTTATAAATTAATTTTTATAATAGGTCATATGGAAAGTTAAGTAAAAAAGCTATAGAATAAAGCTTTCAAAATGGATTTAATTAAAATGGATATTTTCTCTATCTGTACAGCGGCCGCTTGGGATATAGAATTTAAACAACATGAACAAGAAACAGCACTTTCTGATCTTGAGTCTGGAAAAATTATTTTTTGCCCACAACTTTCATTTAATATAGAACCCTCAGAGCGAATGCTCTTTATCCCGTATTTAATAAATAAAAAAACAAAAAATATTAGTTTTAATTTAAAAAAAAATCATTTAAAAGGGATCAAAGCAGATCAAAAACACCAAATGTGTTTAAAGTCTATGTTAGCTCGTTTTTCTAAACAAGCCGACTATTTTATGAATTCGCTTTTTTCTCAATATACTAATTCATTTATCTTAGGTCGTACTAGTTATCGTCCTGTCCAAATAAGAAACCGTAAATCTTCTGCTCGTAAGGATGATCGTCGATTACATGTAGATGCTTTTGCTTCAAATCCTAATCAGGGATATCGAATAGTCCGCTTATTTTGTAATATCAATCCTTATGGTGAACATCGAATTTGGCGTGTAGGAGAAAATTTTGAAGAAGTAGCTTTACGTTTTTGGCCCAAAATTAATAAACCTATTCCTGGCAGTTCAAAATTTTTACATTGGTTAGGAATTACTAAAAGTATCCGCTCTCATTATGATCATATCATGCTAAAAATCCATGATGGGATGAAACTCGACTTGGAGTATCAAAAACAAGTAAAATTTAAAGAGATCAGTTTTCCTCCGGGCACTAGCTGGATAGTTTCTACGGATCAAGTATCACATGCTGCTATTTCAGGTCAATACTTGCTTGAGCAAACCTTTTATTTACCCACAACCGCAATGATAAATCCTAGCTCCTCACCATTACATATTTTAGAGAAATTGTCAGGCTACCCTTTAACTTAATAGATAATAGTAGAAATGATAAAATCAATTAACTTCTAATTAAAAAAAAGTTGCTGAGGTTTTTAAATGCTTAAATCCACCCTAAATTTATTAGCAGATGGTAAAGTTTACTCCGAAAAAGAAATTAGTAAGTTATTAGGCATTCCTTGCCTGATGGTTCCAACCATATTAAAGCTAATCGCGAATGCATCAATAAATTTAGAAGTTATTAATGAAGCTAATCATATTTTAGATGGCTTAGAATTACTTAATGCTTCCTCTATAGCTAAAGAATTAGGTAAAGCCAAGCAATTACTATCTAACATAGAAGTTTTAACGCTTGTTGATTCAACTAATGATTATCTGCTCAATAAAACCGAGTACAATGATAATCATGCTGTTTTTGCAGAACAACAAACAGCCGGTCGCGGTCAGTTTCAGCGTACCTGGTATTCTAATTTTGGAAAAAATATAACATTATCCCTTTTATGGCAATTTTCTATTCCATTAAATCAATTAACAGGATTAACTTTAGTAATAGGCGTTGCGGTTATTAAGGCTCTTGAAGAATATGGATTAAAAGGGATACAGCTCAAATGGCCCAATGATATCATTCATGAAGGTAAAAAATTAGCAGGTATACTAGTCGAATCACGATCTATGGAGCAAAAAATCAAAAAAATGGTTATTGGTATCGGTTTAAACCTTTATAATCCATTAACACCTTCTTCCATTAATGATCACGCTATCACCAGTATTTTTTCTCTACAAAAAAAATCTCCTCGTCGTAATCAGTTAGCTGGGCTTATTTTAAAAAATTTACTTCTTACGCTTGTTAACTTCGAAGCTAAAGGCTTAAATTTTTTTATGGAAGATTTACAACAACTCGATAGCTTATTGGGTAAATTAATTATAATTAAAAATCAAAACAAGTTATGGGAAGGGATTGGAAAAGGAATAAATCTGCAAGGCCAACTTTGTGTACAAATTAATAATAAAACTTATTCTTTCAATAATGGAGAAATTCGAGTTAAATTAAAGTCTATTAACACTTGATTCATAGTAAATACAACCTTCTGAGATTATTACAATTAATTTACTGAATCTAACTAATGCTTAAACTATAAAAAAACAACTTCTATGCTGACCTATAAATGTTCCTCGCATAAAAAAGCTGTATTTGCTGTAAAATAAAAAGCACAAAAAATTAGTCAACCAAATAAGAATTGAAAGTAACGTTGGATAATAGAATTTCTACACCGAGCTCTCAACCCTAATTCTGATAGAAAACGACTCCTATTAAAAAAGATTAAATAGTAAATTGCTAATTTATTTTAAATTGACTACAATTTGGCTCTTATTTAGCTGGAATAGCTCAGTTGGTAGAGCAACTGATTTGTAATCAGTAGGTCCCGGGTTCGAATCCTGGTTCCAGCACCAGAACAACCTATTTTAATTTACAAACATATAAATTATCATAAATGACAATATGTTATCTATTATAAATCTAGCCGCATATCGGTTTATTCAACTCCCCGCCGAAGTTTTACCTAAATTACAAATTTCACTAAAAGTCAAAGCCAGTGAACTGAAATTAAAAGGTACGATATTGTTAAGTATTGAGGGAATTAATATATTTATCTCCGGTGAAAATGATGCTATTCACTATTTTCAAAATTTTCTGAACAGTCATTCATATTTTCAAAATTTAGAATTTAAAAAATCTTTTTCTAATTGTCAACCTTTTAAAAAAATGTTGGTTAAAATAAAAAAAGAAATCATTTCTTTTGGTATTACCAACATTAAACCTGAAAAACACACTGCACCCTATATAAGCCCCGAAACGCTTATTAGTTGGTTAAAAAATAGACCGGAATTAATATTATTAGACACACGAAATAACTTTGAATTTGAACTTGGTAGCTTTAAAAATGCTTTAAATTTAGATCTTAAAAGGTTTAGGGATTTTCCTAACGCAGTAAAAAATTTACCTGAAAAACTAAAGCAATTACCAATAGTTACTTATTGTACTGGGGGAATTCGTTGTGAAAAAGCAGCTGTTTACCTTTTAGCAAATGGTTATCAAGAAGTATATCAATTAGAAGGGGGTATATTAAATTATTTTGAAAAGTGTGGAGAAAAACATTTCAAAGGTGCCTGTTTTGTATTTGATACCAGAAAAAAAATATCCCCTGTGTCCCAAGCTTAATAAAGCCCTAAAAATATATTTTTAGGGCTTTTATAATATTTTTTGTTTTTAGCAAAATTATTAGGTATTTTTAACCTAAATTTATAAGATATTTATACCTCTTTATGAAATATTTTATCATACCCATACTATTTATAGCTTCTTTCTTACTAATTGCCTGTGGACCATCTAAAATTTTTGGCATACCCCAAGATCAATGGAATCAGTTAAATCAATAACAACGAAGTCAAGCAATTGAGGCTACAATCAAGGCACTAAGACTGAAACACAGGTCGCTCCTTTATATACTGTAGCTAACGCTTTATTATCTAGCAATTAAAAAAAACTACACTCTACCCCATTCAATAAACTAATGGTTAATCGGGTAAATTAAAATTTTTTAATCAAATTTAACTTGATTTTTATTCATCCCCAGATAATTTCAGCTCAATTTTTACCCTTAAATAAATTATATGAAAAAATTGATTTATCCCGTCTTAATTTTCCTTCCTTTCTTATTGACAGCCTGTGGTCCATCAACAGTTTTTGACATACCTAAAGACCAATGGGACCAATTAAATCAACATCAACGAAGCCAGGTTATTGATGGGTACAATCAACGCGCCCAAGCCGAAGCAGAGATCGCTCCAATATATCTCATAGCAGATGCATTAATAGCTAAAAATAAAGCTACTAACCGCGAAAATCTATTTAACTCAAACTTAGATGACCATTTAATGATAGATAATCATATTCCGAAAATCGGCGGTCCGTTGCCATTTCCAAATATAGATAATTAAACAAATTTTAAGACTAACTAATGATAATGTTTCACGTGAAACATTATCATCTAGTTGAAACAAGTTTTAATCCAAGAATTGAGCCTATTAAAAGAGTCAAAAAAATCACCCTAATCAAAGATAACGGATCTTTAAAAAATAATACTCCTACCAAAACTGTTCCAAACGCACCTATTCCTGTCCATATTGCATAGGCCGTTCCTAATGGTATTTGTACAACTGCTTTATTCAAAAGAAATAAGCTTACGCTTGAAAAAAATAAAAAACCTAATGTGTAATGCAGTTGGGTAAACCCCTTTGATAATTTCATACAGGTTGTAAAGCCTACTTCAAATAAACCAGCTACTACCAAAATAAACCAAGGATTCATACTATTCCTACCTATAAATTAGATATATTTTTTAAATTAAATTTTTTTCCATAATTTTACCTTGTTGAACATGATATATTTTTCCTAGACTGAGAGCTTCTAATCCCTTAAGCAAGGTTTCATCTATTGCGGTAATAAAAACTTGTGCTTTCAAACTTTGGAGTAAATGCATAAGCATATTTTGTTTTTTCGAATCAAGCTCGGCAAATAAATCGTCAAATAAATAAATGCATGATTTAGATGTTATTTTCTTTAATAAAATTCCTTGTGCAAGCTGCAAGGCGCATGTTAATAATTTTTGTTCGCCTCTTGATAATACTTCATGCACAGGGTTTACATTTAATTTTATTACTAAATCAGCTCTATGCGGACCAAATTGCGTATAGGCAAGTTTGTAATCCCGACCTATCGAATTACTTAAAATTGAATTTAAACTTAATTCTTTTTCCCAACCTTGATAAAAATTTATATTTAAATCTTGTAAAGTAAGTAATTTACGGATTAACTCATTGATTAAAGGCGTTAATTCTTGTATGTACTTTTCTCGCATTACAGTAAGCTCATTAGCAGCCTCAACTAACCCTAAATCCCATATCTTTATTTGATTTTCTGGTATTTGCTGTTGCAAAGCCGCATTACGTTGCTTTAACGCCTGCTGAAATCGTTGCCATACTGGAAAAAATTGTGGTTCCACGTGAAACACACCCCAATCGATAAACTGTCTACGTGCCTTAGGGCCTCCACTTAATAATTGATAACTATTGGGATTAATAAGTTGTAATGGTAATAATTTGGCCAATTCGCTAATGGAATTAGTATTATTGCCGATTTTTATTTTTGTTTTTCCTTGACGTATTTTTTCTAGGCCTAAAGTTGTAGGCCTTTGTCCTAAAATGACTGAAAATAAATTAAAGCTATCGGCTTCATATTGAATCGCCCGACTCGCTAAATTACTACGAAAAGAGCGGCCTAAACTTAAAAAATAAATGGCTTCAAGTAAACTAGACTTACCACTACCATTTGGCCCATAAATAAAATTAAAGCCAGGAGAAAATTCAAGATCTAATTCAGCAAGATTTCGAAAACAATTTGCTTTCAAACGAACCAATTGCATATGACATTACAAACGCATAGGCATAATAACGTATACGCCAGCATCCTGCTCTTTAGCCTCAATTCTTACACTCTCATCTGTAGATGTTAATGTAATTTTCACCAATCCGGGCGGTAGACTATTTAATACATCCATAAGATAGCTAATATTAAAGGCTATATTTATATCCTCTCCTCGATAAGACACATCGAGATGATCCTCAGCTTCCTCTTGCTCAAGATTATTAGCAAAAATGCGCAATAGATCATTTTTTAACTCTAAACAAACACTTTTATGTTTATCATTGGATAAAACACCTACTCGTGATAAAGAGGATTTGAATAAATCTCGATCAATTTCTAGCGTTTTATCGCCATTTTTTGGAATAACCCTATTATAATTGGGGTATGTGCCATCAATTAATTTAGATGTAAATGTATAATCTTGCGTCTGAACCCTTAACTGATTCTTAGTTAAAAAAATGGTTAAGCTTTCGTTTTCTTCTTCACTTAATAAACGCGAAAGCTCATAGATAGCTTTTCTTGGAACTATAATTTGATTGTCTATCATTACATTTGCATCTTTTACGTTAAGTGCTAAACGATGACCATCGGTTGCAACAGCTCGTAAGTTTCCCTGACTTAACTCCCACAGCATTCCATTTAAATAAGAACGTACATCTTGTTGAGCCATAGCAAAATTAGTTGATTCTATCAAAGAGCGTAAACCTTTTTGCGACAAAACAAACTCTAGTTGTTCAGTATGATTATCTAATGCTTCACTAATTGGAAAGTCTGTCGCTGGTAAAGTAGATAAATTAAAACGACTGCGACCACATTGAAGATAGAGTTTCTCGCCTTTTTGCTGAAATTTTAGTTCGCTACCTTCAGGTAAACTTCGACAAATATCCATTAGTTTTCTAGCCGGCGCGGTGGTCGTCCCAGATTCTCCTGATTTTTCTAAAATGATACGTCCGGTTAATTCTACTTCCATATCTGTGCCCAATAAAGCTAAATTTTTATCATTCAGCTGAATTAAAAGATTGGAAAGTATAGGTAAAGTTTGGCGACGCTCAATCACAGCTGTTACCAATTGTAAAGGTTTCAATAAGATTTCACGATTAATTGTAAATTGCATTTTTTAACCTCAACTCGATAAAGTGCGCAATAAATTTATAAAATCTTCCGCAACGCCAGTATTTGATTTTTTTAACTCTTGTATTTTTCTGAATGCATGTAATACAGTTGTATGATCACGCCCACCAAATGCTCGTCCAAGCTCTGGTAAACTATGATTTGTTAATTCTTTAGCCAATGCCATCGCAATTTGTCGAGCCCGCGCTAAAGATGAAGTACGACGTTTCGAAAGTAAATCAGAAACTTTAATTTTATAGTATTCAGCAACCGTTTTAATAATATTATCTACTGTTACTAATTTATCTTGTAAAGCAAGTACATCTTTTATAGCTTCGCGCACTAACTCAAGTGTGATCTGTAATCCTGTAAATTGTGCATAAGCTACAACGCGTTTTAATACCCCTTCAAGTTCTCTTACATTAGAATGAATACGTTTCGCTATAAAAAAAGCAACCTCCTGAGGTAAACTTATTTTGGTTTGCTCTGCTTTACTAATTAAAATAGCAACTCGCGTTTCAAGATCAGGGGGCTCAATAGCAACGGTGAGTCCCCAACCTAAGCGTGATTTTAATCGTTCTTCTACTCCTGACATTTCTTTAGGGTATCGATCACACGTTAATACAATTTGCTGCTGACTCTCTAATAAAGTATTAAAAGTATGAAAAAATTCCTCCTGTGAACGATCTTTCCCCGCAAAAAATTGAATATCATCAATTAATAATGCATCCAACGAACGATAATAGGTTTTAAAATCATTAATTGTATTAGTTTGTAACGCTCGAATCATATCCGCAACAAAACGCTCAGAGTGTAAATATAACACTTTGGCATGTGGGTTTTTAGTTAAAATAGCATTACCAATTGCATGCATTAAGTGCGTTTTACCTAAACCCACCCCTCCATAGAGTAATAAAGGGTTATATGCACCTCCAGGATTTTCTGAAACCTGTACAGATGCGGCACGTGCTAACTGATTAGATTTTCCTTCAACAAAATTAATAAATGTAAAATTTGAATTTATATGTGTCGCCGAAATTTTAGCAACCTTAGATTTCCCTTTAGAATCTTGGGTATTTCTTAATATTGGAGATATTTGAGAGGTCTGATTATTACGGCTACCGACTCTCAATATAACTTCCAAGGGCGCTTCATCTAATTGAGTCAAAATCTGGTTGATATGAACCAAAAACCTCTCATTCACACAATGTAATACAAATTGATTAGGTGCCCATAGAACAAGCTGATCTTCTTTTTGTTCTGCCTGCAACGGCCGTATCCAAGTATTAAAATCTTGGAGCGATATATGATCTTGTAATCGATCTAAACATTTTTGCCAAACGAACGTTGCTAAAGCGGTTGCCACAATAATTCCTCTATCACATAAAATAAAAGGTTTAACCGACCTAAGTTCATATCATAATTCATAGAGCTAATCTAGCCTAAGCTTATTAAAAAAAATTAATAATAACTTATATGTGTAATTTTTGTATGCATATAAAAATTACACATGGCTAATGAAAAATCTTTATAGAAAAAAAAATAAACCTTTCGTAATCGGAAAAAATACATTCACTCATATTAAGCAAGTAAGTTACATAGCATTCAACTTCTAAATTCATTAAGCCTAGATCTCAAGACTATTTTTTGTACACATTAAAAGCACTAAAATCTGTTAATAAAGGCAAACTAGCTTGTGTGCATAATGGTAGAAAAAAAATGGTAAGTAATTTAACATGAAATTTATAGCAAGCCACTCACATTTATTCCCAGCTTATCCTGCTTTAATCTTTAAGTTAACGCTATGAAAAATATAATAAAATTATAGTTAATAACAGAAATATCCTTGCTTTATCATCACACCTATCTATTTAAAATAAATTATTATATTAATAGAGGTAAAAAAATGATGGGATAGAGGTTTTGTTGAAATAATTAACGCATATAATTTATATATCTGAAAAGATATATTACAATCCCTTTATTAGATTAAATAAGAGAGGTAAGTAATTAGACTAAGTTCTTGACAAATAATGTGATAAATCTAGGTAAAAAATTACTGAAAACTATTCTTTATTTCAAAATAACTTTAAACAGTATTCCTAACTGAATGAATTGACAATCTAAATGGGGTCACCTAAGATACGTCATCTTTGGCAAGGTAAAAGACCCTTAGGGGTAGTTATAATTATGAAAAGAACATATCAGCCCAGTAATCTTAAACGTAAGAGAACACATGGATTTAGAGCTCGAATGGCCACAAAAAAAGGGCGTTTAATCCTAAAACGGCGTCGTGCAAAAGGCCGCTTGCGCTTAACTGCCTAATTTTAGGTTATTTTTTCATTTGAGAAAGACTAATCAAGGTTTCGTTAGGTCATTTCGACTACAGCGATCAGAAGATTTTCAACAGGTTTTTCGATTAGGGAATAAACACAACCAAGGTGGATTAGTTGTTTATACTAGGCTTAATGGCTTAGGCTATGCTAGGTTAGGTTTAGCTATTGCTAAAAAAGTAATTCAAAGTGCATCGGCTAGAAATCGGGTTAAGCGCCTCATACGTGAAAGTTTTCGACTTAATCAGAGAAGATTACCCGATGTAGATATTGTAATTGTGGTTACAAATCGGACTTTATATAATAATCGAGTTTTGTTGTGTGATTTAGATAAACAATGGTCAAGGTTAGAAGTTTATTACAAAAGGGCCTGATCTTTTTATTGCAGGTTTACCGTTATCTTATTAGTCCTTTAATAGGACAGTATTGCCGTTTTTATCCAAGTTGCTCAAATTATGCACTAATCGCAATTAGACGATTTGGCTCCTGTAAAGGGTCTTACATGACAGTATGTCGACTTCTCCGTTGTCATCCTTGGCATACAGGTGGCTATGATCCTGTTCCACCTCTTTCTGCTTCTAAACTACCAACTAAAATGAGTTAATCTATATGGAACTGGCTCGTGTTTTTTTACTAGGCGCCTTGTTTTTAATTGCATTTATGTTATGGAATGCATGGCAAAATGAATATCCCCCTAACAGTCAAGATATTGGATCTGCAAACTTTATAAAAAAGCAATTAGTTAATAATAAAGAAATGAAGTTAGCGACCCAGGCTGAAACAACGGTTGTTCCAGTTAGAAATGGCCAACAACAACGTTTTATCCATGTAAAAACAGATGTTCTTGATATTTGGATAGATACTTTAGGAGGGAATATTGTCAAAGCAAGTCTTTTGCAATACCCACAGCATCCTAGTCAGGCTAATTCTGCTCCCTTTCAATTACTAAGCCCTGATGTGGCTAATTATTATGTTGCCCAAAGCGGGTTAGTATTTTCAGGTGGGAAACAAATATTTCAGTACCATAGTCCTAAAAATAATTATAGTTTGGAGCCTGGGCAGTCTGTGCTTAAAGTTAATTTAATCTGCGACACTTGTGGAAAAACGGAGGTTCAAAAGCAATTTTTATTCAAAAGAAACGATTATTTAGTTCCAATAAGCTACCAAATATCAAATCATTCATCGGCTATTTGGCAAGGACGCCTTTATCTACAATTTCAACAAAAGAAAATTGCGCAAGAGCATAGTTTATTCAATATTAGCTCTTATACAGGTGGAGCAATTTCTACACAAGACAAACCTTATCAAAAGGTGAGTTTTGATAAAATGGCCCAAGGAAATATCTCGTTAGCTACTCAAAATGGTTGGATAGCTATGTTACAGCATTATTTTTTAAGTGCTTGGATTCCTCCCGTTGGACAGGAATTTCATTTTTTTAGTTATGCAAAAGGCGATATTTACACTTTGGGTATGGTAGGTTTGCCCTTTCAGGTTCAGCCGGGTATGAAGTTTGTTAGCCAGAGTCAGCTTTATTTAGGTCCAGAAATAATGGATCGTTTAAAAGCCGCGGCTCCTCACTTAGATTTGACCGTCGATTATGGAATTTTATGGTTCATTTCCATGGCGCTTTTTTGGTTACTTAAGCATATTCATCAATATATTGGGAACTGGGGATGGTCAATAGTTATAGTAACAATTTTAATCAAATTAGCTTTCTATCATTTATCGGCAAAAAGTTATCGCTCTATGGCTAGTATGCGTAATCTGCAACCGCGTTTACAGGCGTTAAGAGAGCGTTATGGCGATGATAAGCAGAAGTTAACTCAAGCCACCATGGAGCTTTATAAAACCGAGAAAGTCAATCCTTTGGGGGGGTGTTTGCCTATATTGGTACAAATTCCAGTATTCATTGCGCTTTATTGGATGCTTTTAGAAAGTGTCGAATTACGGCAAGCTCCGTTCATACTTTGGATTCATGATTTATCGGCCAAAGATCCTTATTATATTTTACCCATCTTGATGGGTATCACTATGTTTGTTCAACAGCGCCTTAATCCGCCACCTCCAGATCCAACTCAAGCTAAAGTGATGCAGTTTTTACCTATTTTCTTTACTGCTTTATTTTTAAATTTTCCTTCAGGGTTAGTATTATACTGGGTTGTGAATAATACACTCTCAATCTTGCAGCAATGGTTTATTATGCGTCGAGTAAGCATTGATTTATCAAAAAAGACTAAAAATAAACGATGAACTATGGTTAGAAGTGAGTGAATAATTTTGAATCAACTTTAACTATAAATAAGGAAACTATAGTCGCTTTAGCAACTCCGCCTGGTAGAGGGGGAGTCGCCGTTATCCGTGTTTCGGGTTCAAATATTCAACCTATCGCACTTCAATTACTGGGTCGACTACCTAAAAAAAGATATGTTGAATACCTATCTTTTTTATCTGAAGATGGAAGCATAATCGACAAAGGTTTTGCTTTATATTTCTCAGCCCCAAATTCTTTTACGGGTGAAGATGTTCTCGAGCTGCAAGGTCATGGAGGGCCTGTCATTATAGATTGCCTATTGAAGCGCGTAATACAGCTGGGGGCTCGATTAGCCAGGCCTGGCGAATTCACTGAACGAGCATTTTTAAATTCAAAACTTGATCTTATTCAAGCAGAGGCTATTTCTGATTTAATTGATGCTGAAACAGAACAAGCTGCGCGTGCGGCTATGCGGTCATTACAAGGAGATTTTTCATGCCGCATTAACCAAATGAGAGACACTTTAATTGAATTAAGAGCATGGTTAGAGGCAGCAATAGATTTTGTTGATGAAAATATAGATTTTTTAAAAGATACTCAAATTGTCAAGAAGTTAAATTCTATTCTTGATGATATTCAAAAAATCAAAAAATTAGCTAAACAAGGCATTTTATTGCAGGAAGGATTAAGTTTAGCCATTGTTGGTCCCCCGAATGCAGGAAAATCGAGTTTGTTAAATAAATTAACTGCACAAGAGTCTTCTATTGTAACTTCTTTTGCCGGAACTACTCGTGATGTTATTAGAGAGAAGATCCAAATACAAGGTTTGTTGTTAAACATTGTTGATACCGCCGGATTAAGAATCACCAATGACGAAATTGAAAAAGAAGGTATAAAACGGACATTGGCAGAAATAGTTAAAGCTGATTTAATTTTATGGGTCGTTGATCATTCAACGACGCCAATGAATGATTTAAAATTTTGGAAAGAACAAAAGAAATTTTTAAATAATATTTTTAGCGATAAACGAATAGTTATCATAAGAAATAAAATTGATCTTAAAAAAGAAGCAGCGACTTTAGATAAAGAAATTGGTTTTGATGTTATAAAATTATCTGCAAAAACCAGCGAGGGTTTAGTACTACTTTATAATTATTTAAAAAAATGTGCAGGTTATAATAATACATCTGAAGGGAATTTTAGTGCTAGACGGAGACATTTAGAAGCTTTAAATAATACGGAAATTGCTTTATATAATGGGTTAAAGAAATTAGAAAATAATCAATTTCCTGAGTTGCTAGCTGAAGATTTATTAGAAGGGCAAAATTATTTAGGAGAAATTACTGGGAAATTTACATCAAATGATTTGCTAGGAAAAATTTTCTCAAATTTTTGTATAGGAAAATAAATTATTTTTATCCTTTATTAAATCGTGGATAGCATTTAGAACAATTTGCGGAGTTAATTGTTTTAAACAATTTAAATGAGCAAGAGGACATATTCTTTCAAAGCAAGGACTGCAACTAAGTTTTAGATAGATAATCTTAGCTTTAACTGATAAAGGAGGTGTAAATTCTGGGCTACTTGAGCCATAGAGTGCAATTAAAGGACGATCTAATGCCGCCGTTAAATGCATCAATCCTGAGTCATTACTGATAACTAAATTTGCAAAAGATAAAATACAGAGGGCTTCTAATAAGGAAGTTTTACCAATGAGATTGATACAATCATTATTAGTTAATTCCTGTATTTTCTTTCCCATAGATTCATCAGAGCTAGAACCGAGTAATACAATTTGCCAGGCTTTCGATTTTTTGTAATTTGCAATTTCTGCAAAATATTCTGCAGGCCAACATTTTGCGGGACCAAAAGCTGCACCGGGACATAATATTAATAAAGCTTTTTCAATCGAGAATAATTTTTTATGTTTTATAGTTTCTTGATTGCTAATTTCCAACTGAGGTTTAAAAATTTTCCAGTCCAAATTCTGATTATTTGTTGTTTTTGCATTACCTAATGCGAGGAAGCGTTGGACCATTAAAGGGAATTTTTTTTTATTCAAGATTCGCCAATCATTAAGTAATCCAAAGCGCATTTCACCAAGCCACCCTGTTCTAAGGGGAATGTGGGCAGCAAACGGAATTATTGCAGATTTCCATGAGTTTGGAAGAATAATTGCTTGATGGTATTTTTTATTTCTTAATATTTTTCCAAGCTGCCAGCGTTTTTTTAATTGAAATTGGGCGTGTCCAAAGGGCATGGTGAATATTTCGTTAATTTCGGGCATTAAGGAATACAATTCATGGCTCCAAGCAGGAGCTATTACGTCAATCACTGTTTCAGAGTCGCGTTGCTTTATATATTTAAGTAAAGATTGAGAAATGACTATATCGCCTATCCAAGCTGGGCTGATAATCAGAATTTTTTTTGGACCATTCATTGAGTAAATCCAGCAAGAACTAACTAGGCTCTTTTTTTAAAAAATATTCAGTTTCGCAATAAGGACAAGTAACACGACCCGTTTTGGCGATAGGCAAATAAACTTTAGGATGGTAATCCCATAAGCTGCGATTTTTTAATGGGCATGAAAGAGGCAGGTTGTTGGGGGTAATTTCATAAAAATGCTTTGTTTGGCTACGTTTTAATGGTAATGACATAAAAGACCCTTAAATTATTGCACTATTATTTTGCCAGTTCCATGCTAAACTGTATAGAAATTTATCTTTCTTTAAATGAAGTAGATAGGTTTATGACATAGTTCGAAGAAAATGTATTTAACTTCATTTCAGAAGAGCTAATTTTTAATCTGTTAATTAATTATTTTTATCAATTATAAAAAATCAATTGACTTAAACTATTTACAACATTGGTCAATTTGAATTTAGCATATGCAAAAACTTCATGGGTATTAAAAAATGGGATTGTTCAAAGATTTAAGACTTTCTTATAAAAAAACAATAAAAACTAAAAACCCACCACCGGATCTAAATGCTGTTAAAAAAGCAGATGATCTATTAAATACTGAAAATAACTTAATATTAGTTGAGAAATTAAGATCGCTTATGCCGACAAGTCGATTTAATCATTTTTACTTACCTATTATTAAGAAATTTGCAGAATTTGTCCAGGATATTCCTTTAATACAACATGGTTTTTTTAATCAACAAATGAATTTTTTGGAAAGAGGGCTGGAAAGGAGTTCAAGGACTTTAAGTTTATGTTTGGAATATTTTTTTCCTGAAGAGGTTAATTTTAGTCATGTTTCAGACAAGGATATATTATGGATTTATGCGATATTTACTGCGGCTTTATTTTTAGATATTGGTAAACTTGCAGTTAAATATTCTATTCATCTCTATGAAAATGAAAAAAAGGATAGTTTTAAAAAATGGAATTTGTCTCAAGGTGCAATAAATAAAACATATAAATATCAAATCGATTATATTAAAGAAAATTTTGATAACCTAGAACACGACATCACACCTATATTAGCGCGTCAGATTTTGGATAGTGCAACCGATATTGGTTCAGAAGGAGAAGGCTTTAATTGGATAGCAAGTGATTTGAAAGTATTAGAAACATGGCTCAATTTATTATCTGGAAAAGAGGATCGAATTCCTATGACATCTTTTATGTCCATGGTTCCGCGAGCTGAGATCGAAATTATAGAAAATACTCGAGCAAATGCCCAAGTAGAAATAACTGATCCTGCAGGAGAAGCTTTTTTACAATGGTTACGCAAAGAGCTTGCCGAAGGAAAAATTTTAATAAATGAAAAAGATTCTAAAATTAATATATCTAATGAGAAAATCTTTATTTCGTCAGATATTTTTCGAGAGTTTGCGGATAAAAATGCAAATTACGAACATCCGGAAGTTATAAGAAAACAATTTATTAATATTCTTGAACTTTATTTTATTTCTTTCAGCGAATTGGATAAACGTTATAGAGCATTTGGAGGTATGTCTGGGCAAGAAAACTCAAATATAAGATATTCTGCTGTAGGTGGGATATCTACTATACAAAAAAATCAAAAAAATTCAGAATTACTTGTTATTCAAGCCTCTCGTTTTATTAATTTGCTTCGATTGCCCCCTAATGCTTTAAAGACATTAATTTCTACTACCAATTTAAGTCTAAATAACACCAAAAATTTTAATTCATTCAATTTAACCACTTAATTTTATGGCAACCTATGCGATTGGAGATATTCAAGGTTGTTTTGATTCATTACTCAGTTTACTAGATAAAATAAAA
The DNA here is from genome assembly GCA_949295795.1 of uncultured Gammaproteobacteria bacterium. Classification (GTDB taxonomy): domain Bacteria; phylum Pseudomonadota; class Gammaproteobacteria; order Diplorickettsiales; family Diplorickettsiaceae; genus Aquirickettsiella. Next base: position 16,855 of record CASFML010000002.1, read on the forward strand.
TTTGATTCTCAAAATGATTCGTTATGGTTTACCGGTGATTTGGTAAATCGCGGTCCAAAATCATTAGAAGTCCTTCGTTTTATAAAAAAATTTAAAAATTTCCAAATAGTATTAGGCAATCATGATTTACATCTTTTATCTGTTGTTTATGCTGGCGTGCATTCAGATCCAAAAAATAATTTACAACCCATTTTAAATGCTCCTGATATAGATGAATTATGTATGTGGTTAAGAAATCGATCATTATTGCACCATGACGCTCTATTGGGCTACACCTTAGTTCATGCAGGTTTTCCGCCTCAATGGGATTTAGATAAAGCTCTTATGTGTGCTAGAGAAGTAGAGACTATTTTGAGAGGTAAATATTACATTGAATTTTTGAAAAATTTGTATGGTAATGAACCTTCGCGATGGAGTGATAATCTTAAAGGTTGGAGGCGATTACGATGCATTACAAATTGTTTGACCCGTTTGAGATTTTGTGATATCAAGGGGAATTTAGAGTTTACAGCTAAAGGAGTTAATGCTATATCAGACAATTATCTTCCTTGGTTTAAGCTACCTAATCGACGTAGTAAAGATTTAAATATTTTGTTTGGTCACTGGGCAGCATTGCAAGGTCAAACAAATGAACCGAATGTATATGCTTTAGATACAGGTTGCGTATGGGGAAGATGTTTAACTGCAATGCGTCTTGAAGATAAGATGCGGATAAGTATTGATTGTCTAGACTAAATTTATCTCTATTTTTTAGATGGGTTAGATTTTGAATTAAATTAAATGGATTCCTTATAGGAACGCTAAGATCATAAAATGAAAGGGCAAATACTAAAATATAATTTAAAGTTAACAAATATCCTTTACCACAACCTGCAAAAGGTGTTGTTATCGGGACGTTTATACGATGATATCTTTAAAAAATAGCATTGTAGAAGGTTGGTTTTTAATATGAAATTTTACCTTATGACTGTAAATACCGATGAGACACGCATCTCTTTATTCCTGGCTAGCAATACTAAAAACAATACCTCTTTGAAGATTTTAAAAGTACGTCCTAGCTTTTAAAAATTTATTTTGAAAAGAGAGTATATAAAGATGAAATTACAAACGATTGCGTCTGTCGTAGATAGCAAGCCTTCTCAACCAGTTTTTGTTTTTAGACCGAATGTTATGGAATCTGCAATTCATTACTTTCGCACGCGATTTCATGGGCGCATTTTATATGCTGTTAAAACTAATCCCGAAATGCAAGTCATAAATCTTTTACATCATCAAGGAATTAATGCCTTTGATGTTGCCTCATATGAAGAAATTCGTATGATTAAATCACTAATACCTGATGCAGAGCTCTATTTTATGCATCCTGTTAAGTCTACTTTTGCAATTCAGGAAGCTTATTTTAATTATAGAATAAAACATTTTTCCTTGGATAGTTTGGATGAGCTTAAAAAAATTATTCGATTTACTGAAAATGCTAAGGATTTATGTTTGCATTTACGCTTAGCGATTCCAAATACCTTTGCTGAATTTAATTTATCGGCCAAATTTGGGATTAATTTAGATGAAGCACCGGATCTATTAAAAAAAATACGAAAAGTTGCAGTAAAACTTGGTATTACTTTCCATGTGGGTTCGCAATGCATGCATCCGGATGCTTATCGAATTGCTATTCGTTTAGCTAATAAATTAATTAACCAATCAAGGATTGAGATTGAATATTTGGATGTAGGTGGAGGGTTTCCATCTATTTATCCAGGTATGACACCACCTGCGTTGGATATCTATTTTAATGCTATCCATGAAGAGTTTGAAGAAATTTCAAAAAAATTTCCTGATATTGAATTACTTTGCGAGCCTGGCCGCTGTTTAGTGGCCGAAAGTACATCAGTGATTGTACGTGTTGAATCAAGAAAAAAAAATCAGTTATATATTAATGATGGAACCTACGGGAGTCTTTTTGATGCAGGCATTCCACACTTTATTTTTCCAGTGCGTTTGATTCAAACTTCTTATAATAAAAATAAAGATCTAATTCCATTTAGTTTTTATGGTCCCACCTGTGATTCATTAGATTATATGGAAGGTCCTTTTTACTTACCCAGTGATGTAAAAGAAGGAAATTATATTGAAATAGGTCAGGTGGGAGCTTATGGTAGAACTCTTTCAACCGGATTTAATGGTTTTAAACAAGAAGAGGGAGTTATTGAGGTTTCGGATAAACCTATAATGAGTATGTTTTCTGCAAATAAATTGCGGAAAACACGAGAATTGTCAGCTAAATAATATGTTTAGAGAAGTTGAATTTTGATGGTATGCCGCATATATGCAAAAATTTACATACAGCTATAGCCTATAAATTACTTATAAGGAAAACTAATGACTACACAAGTTTGTAAAAATCCATTAAAAGAAAAATTATTGAGTAAATTGGTTGAACATATTGATATTACACTTTTTGATGCACGCCCTATTATTGATTCCATGGCTGCAATGTCTTTTACGTCGCGTGATTTAGCGCGTGCGACACAGATTTTTAATATGATGCTTCAAGATGAACGTTGTAGCATCATTTTATCCATTGCCGGTTCGACGTCAGCAGGTGGTTGCATGAAGCTATATGCAGATTTAATAAAATACAATATGGTGGATGCAATAGTAGCTACTGGAGCAAGCATAGTCGATATGGATTTTTTTGAAGCATTAGGCTTTCGCCATTATCAGGGAAACTCATCCTTTGATGATGGAAAACTTCGGGATTTAAATATTGATCGGATCTATGATACCTATATTGACGAGGAACAACTTCAACGTTGTGACCATGTTATTTTAGAAATTGCTAATAATCTTAAACCCCAAGCCTATAGCTCTCGAGAATTTATTCATGAAATGGGAGCTTATTTGGCGAAAGGACATGCAAAAAAACAAGAGTCTTTAGTCCAATTAGCTTATGAGCATAAAGTTCCAATTTTTTGTCCGGCTTTTACTGATTCTTCTGCAGGATTTGGTTTGGTACTACATCAGGTAAAAAACCCCAATCAACATATTACGATTGATTCTATTCAAGATTTTAGAGAACTTACTAACATTAAAATCAATGCGGGTACCACTGGGTTACTGATGGTTGGCGGAGGTGTTCCTAAAAACTTTGTTCAAGACACAGTAGTCTGTGCTGAGATTCTAGGTAAACCTGTAGATATGCATAAATATGCAATTCAAATCACTGTGGCAGATGTACGAGATGGTGCATGTTCTAGTTCAACCTTAAAAGAAGCCTGTTCGTGGGGTAAGGTGGATAGAGCTTATGAACAAATGGTCTTTGCTGAAGCAAGTTCTGTTTTACCATTGTTAGCGAGTGATGCCTATCATCGTGATTATTGGAAAATTCGTAGTCGTCGACGTTTTGCTGAATTATTTAACTAATAAAAAGGTTTTAACATGCAATGTATGATACCAAAAGAAGGTTTTTTAGGATTAGATCCTAAAGATGCTGTCGTGTATACCGAAGCTAAAGCAGTGATTATTCCTTTTGGGCTTGAAAATTCCGTTACTTATGGTGGAGGTACTGCTAAAGGGCCTGCGGCGATTATTCATGCTTCACACGAAGTCGAATTATTTGACGAACATTTGTGGTGCGAACCTTTCCGCCAAATTGGTATAGTAACATTAGATGAGCCAAAGATTGAACCAGGGATTCCTGCTGCTTTGCAGCAATTAGAAAATATTGTCAAACAAGTTTTAGAAGATGGAAAGTTTCCGTTTGTTTTTGGTGGCGAACACTCTATTACTATTGGTGCTATTCGTCCTTTTCTGAAAAAATTTGACGATGTCGTTTTGTTGCACTTCGATGCTCATGCTGATTTACGAAATGGATATCAGGGCCAGCATTATTCACACGCTTCAGCCATAAGGCGTTGTTTAGATCATGACAAACTTAAAGTAGTTTCGATTGGAATTCGAAATGTTTCAAGTGAGGAAGTCCCTTTTATTGAAGAAAATCGTCATAGAATCCATATTTACTGGGGGAAAGATAAAAAAAATTGGGATATTAAACAAATAGTTTCTCATTTAAAAGATCGTCCAATTTACTTGACATTCGATGTCGATGGATTTGATTCGAGTGTAATGCCTGCAACCGGTACACCTGAACCTGGAGGTTTATTTTGGGAGGATGCTATTGAAATTATTACTGCGGCAAATCAAATGGGAACAATTGTAGGAGCAGATATTAATGAACTTGCTCCAATTCCACATATGCATAGTTGTGACTTTTTAGTAGCAAAATTAGCTTATAAAATTCTTTCATTACTATAATTAAGCATGGAATTATGCTAACTGTCAGGTAAATGGTACGACGGTGGTATGTCCTTAATGCAATAAAAGATAAGTAACTATTTAAGTTACTTTGCAATTAAATAATTGGATTAATTTACCTCTAAAAGGTACTAGCTAATTTCGTTATTTGATAAACAAAACACTGATATGATTGGAGTAATTTATATTCTTTACCTTATAGGCATTGAGATCTTGTAATAATAACTGATTAGCGGGTATGAGCGGTTGTACAGGTAGTTTTTTTACGGGCTGAAACTGTAAATGCCAGGTTTTATGATAATGAACTAGGCCTAGCCATAAAGGGAGGCCGTTACTTAATATTTTATGTGAACTCCAAAGGTTTAAGACTAATAAGTTGTGTGTTTTTGGAAAATATTTAGTCATTGTTAGCGCCGGAGCTTGGCCAGCATTAGCAGAAATAAATAAAGGCACGTTAGGATCATTGACATGTAAACTTAATTTATACAGTGTATTGAAAATTTTGGTTTTTCGAAGGTGAAGCCAGTCTTGTTTTTCTAAATGTTTTTGAATATCCTCAAGTTTTCCCGCCCATTGAATATTTAATACTTCAATTTTTTGACCAAAATGACCAAGTCGATAAATGGGTGTTTGCAATTGAGCATCTTTCCACCATTTATTAAAATTTATAGTTTGTTCAGCGTAAATAAGCTGAGAATTTGAGAGTAAAATTTTATAACCATAAACGAGATTAGTTCCCCAGCAAAGCAATAAAATTAGAGTACCGATTATCGCAATTTTTCCAGAAGAAATTGTTGTATGATCTAATTTTCTACGATAAGAAAGTGTCAAGCCTGCGAGAATACTGATTCCTAATAAAGCGCCTCCTAGAACATCACTAAACCAATGTGCAGTTAAGTAAATACGAGAAAACATGACTAAGAGAATAATCAAACTGGTTAATCCATAAACGAGCAATCGTTGATTTTTAGTTTTCTCAATTGCAATTATTACAGCGAAAAATCCTAAAATAGAAATGCTGCTTACGGTATGTCCGCTAGGAAAAGAAGCGCCTAGTGGCGTTTTGACTAAGCCAAGGGGGCGTGCAAAATACAAAATATGTTTAAACAAACTACCAAAGCCATAGCTTAATAACCCTGCTAATCCCCAGTGTAGGCTTAGCCAATAATTTCTTTTTATTAGAAAGAATCCTAACATCAATACCCAAAATATAGAGAGTATCCGTGGACTTAACTCAGCCATAGCAACAAAAAATAAATCTAAATTTTGTTGTCGTAGGCTACGCATTAAATGATAAATAGGTTCGTTTAAATAAGTAGCTAGCCCATGATGTGCCACGCTAAAGGCAGTTAATAGAAATCCGCATGCACAAAAAACACAGGTTAAGGCGAGTGCTAATTGGGCATGAGAGTGAGGGTGTCGATAATCTGTCAGGATAGAAGTGAGAGTTTTTAATTTTGGGTGATTGCGTGTGAAATGCCAAAGATAAGCGACCTGTTTATCAAGTAAACGGCTAAACCATGCATAACAAGCTTTTATAAAAGCATAGACTAACCATATAAACAATAAAAGTAATACAACAAAGATAATTAATTTGGTTGCTACTTCGGGAGGTAACTGTTGGGAAGCTTGACCTAAAAGAATACCCGGCAACATATAAGCGGGTGCCCAGGCAATAGCTGAAATAATGTCTGCAATCAAAAATTGCCGCCATGGCATACGTACCATTCCGGCGATAAAGGGTAAAATAGCGCGAATGGGTCCAAAAAAGCGGCCGAAGAAAACACTTTTTCCACCATGTTTATTAAAAAAAGCTTCTCCCTTCCATAAAAGTTTTGGATAGCGACGGAAGAGCGGAAAATTTTTAGTATGGTGGTGGTAATGTTTACCTATCCAAAAACTCAATACATCACCGGTGATAGCTCCAGCAATTGCCCATAAAACAATGGGCGTAAATTGTAGAACCCCCACTCCTATTAAAGTGCCGATAGCAGTCATGAAAACAGTCCCTGGGACTAGAAAGCCAATCATTGCTAGACATTCGAGAAAACAAACAAAATAGGTAATTAAACCTGCTAAATAGGGGTGAATTTGTAGCCATTCAAAAAAAGGTTTAAGATCGGGAAGTGTCATTAGGCTACATTCTCTCCAGCGGCTTGTTTATCAGCATGATATGAAGAACGGACGAGAGGTCCACTCGCCACGCGAATAAATCCCATTTCTTTTGCTAAATGACCGAGATCGTTGAATTCTTGGGGAGTAACATAACGCGCAACTGGAAAGTGATGGCGACTTGGAGCGAGATATTGACCTAGGGTGATCATATCTACCTGATGTTTACGTAGATCTTGCATGACTTCTCGAACCTCTTCTAAGGTTTCTCCAAGTCCTAGCATAAGCCCTGATTTGGTAGGTATACCCGGGAAGCGATTTTTAAATTCAAATAATAATTTTAATGACCATTTATAATCTGAACCGGGCCGCGCTTGTTTATATAAGCGCGGTACAGTTTCAATATTATGATTGAACACATCAGGCAATTCAGGTGCCATGGCATTTAGAGCGATTTCCATACGGCCACGAAAATCGGGTACAAGCACTTCTATAGTCAAATTAGGACAATTTTGGCGCAATGCTTGTAAACAGGCAGTGAAATGAGCCGCTCCCCCGTCACGTAGATCATCCCGATCGACTGATGTTATCACAACATAGCGAAGGCCCATTTGTTTAACTGTTTTTGCGAGATTTTTTGGCTCATCTGGATCTAATGGATCAGGTCGTCCATGGCCAACATCACAAAATGTGCACCGACGAGTACATTTGTCTCCCATAATCATAAAAGTAGCCGTACCATGGCTAAAACATTCACTTAAATTTGGACAAGAAGCTTCTTCACATACCGTATGAAGGCGATTTTCCCGTATCATAGTTTTAAGTTGATCGACAGCGGTTGTTGTCGGTAATTTAATGCGAATCCAATCAGGTTTACGTAAGGGAGTAGTAGGCTCAATTTTGATTGGGATGCGAGCCATTTTTTCAGCTCCGCGTTGTTTTAGCCTAGGATCAGGTGTTTTAAATTCCATAATTTTTTAAAATATTATATAAAAGAAGTAATTTTAGCATACAGTTAATGAGATAATATGTTCGCCCAGTACGATATTTGTTGAAATAATTCTTTAAGTAAAAATAGGAGAAAAATTTATGTTAATGATTACTTTCAGTAAAACTTAACATTTGTCATCTTGATTTCTTGTTTAAATTGTTTAATAAAATCATTTGCCACTTTTGTGAGATCAGAGGGCCCCCCTAAATCAGAAAGCTGAGTGATAGCGAGTTGACTCATACCACAAGGATTAATTCCGGTAAAAGGATTAAGATCCATGGCGATATTGAATGCGACGCCATGATAACAATAACCCCGTCGAATGCGTAGACCTATGGAAGCGATTTTAGCAGAGTTGACATAAACACCAGGCGCTTCTCTTCTTGCTTCAGCAACAATGTTGTAGGTTGATAGTAAATTTATAATTGTAATTTCTAGAAGAGAAACTAACTCACGAACCCCCAGATTAAGACGACGAAGATTCAGTAGTGGATAGATAACCAGCTGCCCAGGACCATGGTAGGTTACTTGTCCGCCACGATCGGATTTTTCGATGGGAATATTTTCCGGACTAAGAATATGTTCTAATTTACCGGCTTGTCCTAAGGTATAAACAGGGTAGTGTTCAATGAACCAAATTTCATCAGGGGTATCTGGGTTACGTTTATCAGTAAATAAACGCATGGCTTGAGTTATTGTATTATAGTCACCTTGTTGTAAGGGTCGTACGATGAGTTGCTGATTTTTCATAGCGAAGAAAGTATACTTGATCTCGATATCCTGTTAAATAGATAGAACGTTAAATGTAATAAAATACTGTTAATAACCTAATAAATCCAATTTAGAGTCTATTTTGAAACTTTTTTCTGTTAAAATAGATAGTTCCCCGAATTAGGATGTATTATGAAAAAATGGTTAATATTTCTTTTTTTATCAGTAAGTGCAGTTAGTGGTATGGCCTTTTCAATGCCTAACCCAGCTTCTGTTTACTGTGAGCGTCATGGCGGTCGATTAGAAATGATAAATGAGTCATCGGGTGTAACAGGTGTCTGCATATTTTCTGACAAAAGTTATTGTGAGGAATGGAGTTATATTAGAGGGGTTTGTAAACCAGGTCGGTATTATCTGCCTGAGAAAAAAAAGGGAATAAAATACTGCCTTACGCAATTACCGAATAAAAATTTAGTTATTTATTTATGTAAAGCTTAAATAAATGATAGAAGAAAAACATTTATATTATTTTAAAAAAATGGAAATTCCTCTTTGGATTTTACAAGATAGTGGTAATAAATTACCTATAGAAAAAATCAAGGACGATGATATGTCCAAAGAATCAATGACGCGCGAGCAAAAAATTGCGACGCTAGATTGGCAGGAATTAAGATTGGCAGTAAATAACTGCAAAGCTTGTGATCTCTATAAAACACGCAGTAATCCCGTTTTTGGGGTAGGAAATCCAAATGCTGATTTATTAGTTATTGGAGAAGCCCCAGGAGCAAACGAAGATAGACAAGGAGAGCCTTTTGTAGGTCGAGGCGGCCAATTATTGACAAATATGTTATCTGCGATTGGCTTTGAGCGTGAAGATTATTATATTGCAAATATTTTAAAATCACGACCGCCTAATAATCGCGATCCTTCTTTAACAGAAGTAAAGGGTTGTACACCTTATTTATTAAGACAAATTAGTTTAATTAAACCAAAGTTAATTTTAGCGGTGGGTCGAATAGCTGCCCATTTTTTATTGGCGACGGATGCATCAATGGCGAGTTTACGGGGAAATTTATTCCATTTCGGGGTAAACAAAATTCCTTTGTTAGTTACTTATCATCCTGCTTATTTACTTCGTTCTCCGCGTGAAAAAAGAAAGGCTTGGCAGGATATGCTATGTGTAAAAAAACAATTAGATTTAGAAATTATCGAGAAAAATGGATAATTAGGCCTTATAAAAATAATTTTTTCGAATTGGGTTTTAGCTTAATCGAGTTAATAGTTACCATTACTTTAAGTAGTATTTTATTGACATTAGCCTTTCCAGTTTATAATCATTTACTTCTTGATCTTCGATTATTTAGTTTAACT
>CASFML010000003.1 GCA_949295795.1 uncultured Gammaproteobacteria bacterium
AAAAAGCTGACTGCTGAATCTACTGAATATAGCCAAATTTTCAGCCAGAATTCTGAAAAAGAAAGGGTCAAATCCCAGATTGCAATACTAGAAGAGCAAAAAAAGGAATATCTTGAAAAACTTAATCAAGCCATTGAAGAAAATAATGAAGTTTCTATTGATGCTTGCCGCTGTCAGTTGTCTGCAATCGAAACAAGTAAGGCAACTAAGACAGACTGCCTAAAAAGGCTGGAACAGAAGGAAGAGTTTGATAAAGCTAAACTATCGCTTGAACCTGAAACCCATGAAGTGGAATGGGCGACAGTGACTGTTGCTGCCGATGGAACTCGAGGAATAACTTTCGAAGATCAATCCAATCAAATGGAAAAAGTAGAAGAAGATCTTTCGAAAATCCAAGGAGACACCCATCTAAAACCCCCTGTGGTTGATCGGACTAAGAAACCGCGTAACGTCGAATTAGTAGAGAAACGGCAACCTACGGGTGATAAAAATCGTGTGCAGTCCACCGAAAGCACGATAGAAAGAGATGATTTAAAAGAGCAACAGAAAAAGGAAACGTCCGAATCGAAAAAAAATTTCGAAGCGGCTAATCCAACCACCTTTAAATCCAGATTAGAAGAATTTTCTACGATATGGCAATCTAACTCTACTGTCGACGCTTCAACCGTTTCTGCACAAGGTCCTGAGGTTGATCGGAGCGTGAAACCGGGCCCTTCCGTTAATCGTGATTTAAAACCTACTCACCGATTAGAGAAATCCAATTTTTTTTCTACGCTCAGTTCAGGTTCATCTTCTGATCAAGAGGAAAAACAAAAAGAAAAAGATAAAAAAAGAATTGCCTTTAAACACTAAAAAGTGCTCAACAGGGAAGTTCCTATAAAATCGCAGCAAAATAAGCTAAATAAAGCTTAAGCGATTAAACTAACATAATTATATTTTAATTAATACCGTTATTTCTTTAGGTTCAATGTTTATTCAAACATTGAACTAACGGATTCTTCTGAATTAATTCGGCAAATGGTTTTTGCTAACATTTCACTTAAACTCAGTTGTCGAATCTTTTTGCAATGGTTAGCTTCGTCACTTAAGGGGACAGTATCGGTGACTACCAGCTCATTGATAAAGGAGTTTTGAATATCGTTGATCGCATTACCCGATAACACCGGATGCGTACAATAGGCCATGACGGAATGAGCGCCATTTTCTTTTAGAGATTTTGCCGCTAAACACAGTGTCCCGCCGGTGTCGACGATATCATCGACGAGTAAACAATGGCGATCCTTAACCTCACCAATGATATGCATGACTTCAGTTTTATTCGGACCGGTACGCCGTTTATCGATGATGGCGATATCAGCATCATTAAAGCGTTTAGCAATCGCACGTGCTCTGACTACGCCGCCAACGTCGGGTGACACAACAATTAATTGTTCATTGCTTTTATAAAGTTGTTGTCCTTCCATGTCGCGTAAGATTTCTGGTGTGGCATACACATTATCGACAGGGATATCAAAGAATCCTTGGATCTGATCGGCATGCAGATCGACCGTGAGTAAACGACTAATACCCACCGCGGTCATCATATCGGCAACGACGCGTGCAGTAATGGGAACCCGTGAGGAACGAATACGTCGATCTTGACGGCCATAGCCAAAATAGGGAACGACTGCCGTGATCCGTTTAGCCGACGCACGCCGTAAGGCGTCAGCTATAATGATAAGTTCCATAAGATTGTTATTAACCGGCGGACAAGTCGGTTGCACAATGAAGACATCTTGTCCTCTGACGTTTTCTAGGATCTCTACCATGATTTCACCGTCACTAAAACGACCGACGGTGGCTTTACCTAATTCCTTACTCAAATGTTTAGCTACTTTCTCAGCTAAAGGTCGGTTGGCATTACCCGCAAAGAGCATCATTTCAGACACAGATTACCTCATCGTGTTAAATAAAAGGAATAGATAGATGTGGCTGGGGTGCTAGGATTCGAACCTAGGAATGCCGAGATCAAAACCCGGTGCCTTACCACTTGGCGACACCCCAATTTTTCATTATTTGATGTAAAGGTGAAGTGGTTAACCCTTTACACACAAAGCCTCGATAAGGCGCTTTAATTTTTTCTAGTAACGTTTCAGCGGCTATTTTTGACGGTAGTGTGGCAAAAATACACGCGCCGGTCCCTGACAAGCGAGCAGGAGCATAATGATTTAAGAAGTCTAAGCCTTCGGCAATCACCGGATAATCCTGCCTAACGATGTGTTCAAAATCATTATGTGTAGTTAATGATCCGCTTAAAAAGGTTTGTATTTTGATGGGTGTTGTGTTGTATGTCAATCGTGGATGTGAAAAAAGTTTTGTAGTTGAAATCGTGATGGGTGGAATCATTACCACAAACCAATTTTCGGGTAATGTTATCTCATATAATTTTTCACCTATTCCTTCAGCCCAACTACTTTTACCGTGTATAAAGATCGGTACATCAGCGCCGAGTGTCATACCTAAGTGGATTAATTCATGCAAAGGGAGATGTAGTTTCCATAAATGGTTTAAAACGACCAATGTGGTGGCGGCATTGGAACTACCGCCGCCTAAACCACCGCCTATTGGAATCCTTTTTTTTATCAGGATATCGACACCGGGCGCGTTTTTAGTTCTATCTTGTAATAAGTGCGCCGCTTTAATGGCTAAGTTATCTTCATCGGGAATGATGGCTGCCGAGACGGGATTGAGTAATGATAAGCAGGTGCAATTGATTTGTGGATCGTTGCGAGGTGTAAAGCTTAATTCATCGCAGTAATCAACGAGTTGAAAAACGGTTTGTAGTTCATGATAGTGATCGACTCTACGCTGGGTAAGATGTAAAAAAAGATTTAATTTAGCAGGGGCTGGCCAATAGGTCATGGTTATACTCACAGCTTTGGGTTTGGCAAGGCGTCTATTATTTAATGTCCCAATGGTTAAGCTTAATTTTGACTTGCCACGGGCAATTGGAAAGTGTGATGCGATCCGGTAAATCAATCGTTCCAATATTAGTAAAATGTTGATAGACAATGCGCCAACCGGATTGGCGGAGTTGCATGATACGATTATAAGCATCGAGATTGATTGTATAACGTGATTCGGGAGCGGGTAGACCCCTTAGCCAATAATAGAAATGGGATACCGGTAAGTTTAAGCCTAATTGATCATGTAAAAGTTGTTCTGGCGTTTGTGCATGATAGGTTTTTTGATGCGTTGTTAAACTGATTTGGTAACGATTGCCAGTGAGTACTGCACTTTGTGTGCCTAAAGGTCCAAATAAATTGAGTTGATAATTGGGATAGATTTGTTCCCAGCTAAACGAGGCATTAACACCATGGCTGGCGGTTTCATGTATGGCAAGATTGCCATTGACACGAAAATTCTGTATAGCATTCAATTGAGCTTTACGGTATGCCCACGGAAGATAATGATTAACTATTTTTGGCTGAGGAAGAGGCGTGATCGTTTGTGTAAAGCTAGCACAACTACTCAGAAAAACCGCTAAAATAATGACACTAATCTTTTTCATAAAAAATTTATCAGTATACTATTACATGAGGTCGTTAAGTATTCTATGCGTCTAACTCGTATCTATCAACCACAAGCTACACAGTCCGGACAAATAGTAAATCTTTCCAAAGAAGCCTCAGGACATTTAATTCGTGTACTGCGTTTGCAGGTCAATGATAAGTTCATCGTGTTTAATGGCAAGGCCGGTGAATTTCAGGCCACTATCATTGAATTAACTAAAAGCACAGTCACCGTAAAGTTGGGTGAATTTAATGCGATCAATCGTGAATCGCCGCTACAAATAACCTTAGCGCAAGCAGTACTTCGATCGGAAAAAATGGATTATATGTTGCAAAAAGCGGTGGAGCTAGGTGTGAGTCGTTTTATACCATTGTTAACAGCCCATAGCACATTGAAGTTAGCGCCTGAACGTTGGCAAAAACGTTGTTTACATTGGCAAGGTGTGATGTTGGCGGCCTGCGAACAATCCGGAAGAACCCGTTTGCCGAAATTGGAAAACCCCATGACCTTTGATCTTGCCACCACAGCGATCAAAGCGGATCAACGAATCATTTTACAGCCGGGTGCTCAACAATCTATCGATTCTCTGTCGAGTTGTCAGAGTGTCGCAATACTGGTGGGACCTGAAGGCGGTTGGTCAGTAAATGAATTAAAATGTGCTCGGGCTGCGGATTATAATCCGATGCAGCTAGGACCGCGGGTTTTGAGAGCAGAAACGGCTGGTTTAGCGGCAGTTAGCCTATTACAAGGTTTATATGGGGATTTTTTTTAAATTAGTTATATTATCGTTGATGTAATGCGACACCGGCAACATAAGTGGCTTGTATCGCTCGATCATCACCTAATGTAATTAATGCAAAAAGCTTTTCTTTTAAATGGTTCGCACGTTCGCTACGATACTTTAATAAAGGTGTCGCGTGGTAATCCAAAACGACAAAATCGGCATCGTAATCTTTTGCTAAACTACCAATTCGATTTTCTAAACCTAACGCTTTAGCGCCACCGCGAGTAATTCGATACAAAGATTCGAAAGGATCCATGCTATGGTTTTGCAAACGTAAAACCTTATAGGCTTCATTTAAGGTTTGTAGCATAGAAAAACTCGTCCCAGCGCCGACATCCGTGCCGATTCCTACTCGAATATTCAATTCGTTAAACCGACGGAGATTGCATAGTCCATTTCCAAGAAAAAGATTTGACGTTGGACAAAAAGCGATGGCAGAATCCGTACTCGCTAAACGTGAGTATTCATCATGCTGTAAATGCAATGCATGGGCAAACACGGAACGTTTTCCTAGTAAACCATGATGATTGTAAACATCTAGGTAATTTGCACGTTCGGGAAATAAGGATTTGACCCATTTGATTTCTTCTAAATTTTCAGAAAGGTGCGTATGTAAATAGACATCAGGAAATTCACGCAGTAACTTTCCAGCCACATTCAGTTGTTCCGGTGAGCTCGTGGGTGCAAAGCGGGGAGTCACGGCATAATGTAAGCGCCCTTGGCGATGCCAACGTTCTATAAGTACTTTACTATCAAGATAAGCCGATTCGGGTGTATCGAGTAAATAACTCGGAGCATTGCGATCCATCAACACTTTACCGCTAATCATACATAATTGACGGCGTTGCGCAGCCTGAAAAAAAGCGTTGACGGAATTGGGATGGCTCGTCGCAAACACTAAAGCACTGGTTGTTCCATTTCGCAAAAGTTCCGTTAAAAAGCTATCAGCGACCGCACTGGCAATCTCGGAATCAGTTAATCTTTTTTCTGCAGGATAAACATATTCTTCCAACCAATCCAATAATTTTCCACTACCAGAAGCAATAATATCTATTTGTGGATAATGGATATGGGTATCAATAAATCCAGGAACGATAAGTGCGTGTGGATAGTGTGTAATCGAAAAATTAGGCGGTAATTCTTTTAAGTATTCCTCACTCGACCCAATGCCAACAATCCGTCCTTGGTCGACTATTAATAAACCATCTTCATAATAAACATAGGAAGTTTCTTGCTGAAATTTACAAGGATCTTTTGTAAAATAGAGAAGTGCGGCTCGATAAGCATGACGGGTTGGACTTATTTTCATAATTGTTTTTTCTATAGTTCTGATGAATAGATTTTAAAGGTAATATTGAAAAATTCAATCCAATTTTTTTGAATTTAAAAAGTGACTTATTTGTTGGGTAAGTTTTGATTGATTTAAGTCGGCTAAGGTATACTGTTCTAATACTTGAAAAAAAGCCTTTAAAGCTTGATGAGATCCTACAATCATCGTTGACATGCTTGAAACATTCTACTAAATAAAAATTAGATTTGGTTTTTTTTAATATCTCAGCCAGTGTATAATCCGGTGATGGATCGGTTAATTGAAGTCCTCCGCCTTTTACCTTGTAAGATTTTTATATAACCTAAATGGGGTTTTGATGCAGGAAATGACAGCAAATGTTAAGTGGGCTAATGCCTACAAATTTTGATAGCTTAACTGCTCCTCCCTTGTTCCCTGAACGCTACACACGTTTTTAAAAATAAATTTCCATTTATGTTATATACTTAATTCAACAAAGAAAATTAAGATTCAAGTTAGGTTTAGGATGAGTGACGCTAGCCAACATCCACAGCCAGCATTGGAAAAATTTTAAATTTTTCAATGTCACTTTATATTACTTATTTAGAACTATTATGGCCAAAAAACCCAAACGTGTTATTGATCCTTTTGCAACACGCGAAGCCAGTAAATACGATAATCCCATTCCTAGTCGCGAGTATATTTTAGATTTCTTAAAAAAGTGTGGACACCTCGTAAAACGCGACGAATTGAATCAGCGTTTAGGTTTAAGCGATCCCGAGCGTCAAGAAGCCTTGCGACGCCGTTTGCGAGCCATGGAACGTGATGGACAGATTGTTCTAACGCGTCGTGAAGGTTATGGTTTGCCGGACAAAATGAATTTAGTGCGCGGTCGAGTGATGGGTCATCGTGATGGTTTTGGTTTTTTAGTTCCCGATGATGGCAGTGATGATCTCTACTTAAGTGCGCGACAAATGCAGTTAGTGTTTCATGGTGATAGAGTGTTAGCGCGCGTCATTGGTACCGATCGACGTAATCGACGCGAAGGTGTGATTGCTGAGGTCTTGGAACGAAATACGCCCTCTTTAGTGGGCCGTTTTTTTAAAGAGAAGGGTGTCGCTTTTGTGGTGCCTTCGAATAACCGAATTACCCAAGATATCTTAATTGGTGTGGATGATGAAAGTGCCGCAACATCGGGACAGATTGTGGTGGTCGAGATCATTCGTTTTCCAAGCTTTCGTCAACAAGCGATAGGTCGGATTACTGAAATACTCGGTGAACATATGGCGCCGGGTTTAGAAATAGAAGTAGCGATACGTAATTATAATCTTCCGCATGTTTGGCCTGATTCAGTACAGGAAGAGATTGATACTTTACAAGCCGGTGTTTTACCCAGTGATGAGCAAGAGCAACGCGTTGATTTACAAGATTTAGCCTTTGTTACGATTGATGGTGCGGATGCCAAGGATTTTGATGATGCGGTTTATTGTGAACGTCAAAAAAGACAGTGGCGTTTAGTGGTGGCGATTGCTGATGTTAGTCATTATATCTGCCCGCAAAGTGAGCTCGATAAAGAAGCAGAAGCGCGTGGGAATTCGGTTTATTTTCCTAATAGTGTATTACCCATGTTACCCGAAGTACTTTCCAATGAGCTTTGTTCATTAAAGCCAAAGGTCCAGCGCTTATGTATGGTGTGTGATATGATCATTTCCAGTAAAGGAGAATTAAAACGGAGTCAATTTTATCCAGCGCTGATCCATTCTCGAGCCCGTTTAATTTACAATGAAGTGGCAGCTTGGTTAACGACAAATAAATGTCCTCCCGCCTATAAAAATTTATTACCGCATTTACAAAATCTACATAGCCTCTATCAAGTATTACGCCAAACGCGTGAAGCGCGCGGTGCGATTGATTTTGAAACGACTGAAACCCAAGTTATTTTTGGACCGAATCGAAAAATCAAACAGATCATTCCGAGTGTGCGCACCGTGGCGCATCGTATTATTGAAGAATGTATGTTAATGGCCAATGTATCAGCGGCCCATTTTTTATTGAAAGCTAAAATTCCAACGTTATTTCGAATTCATGCTGCACCCACCGCAGAAAAATTAGCCGATTTAAAAAACTTTCTTGCGGAATTGGGTTTACGTTTTCCGAATAAAAAAAATATCACTCCCGAGGATTATTCAAATTTATTAAAGGCCGTGGCTGACAGACCGGATGCCCATTTGATTCAAACGGTTATGCTGCGATCCTTGAGTCAAGCCATTTATAGTCCTGAAAACATGGGTCATTTTGGTTTAGCATTCGATGCTTACACCCATTTTACTTCACCGATCCGTCGTTATCCTGATTTATTAGTCCATCGGGCGATACGTCACGTATTAGCAAAACGTAAACCGAAGAATTTTTTCTATGATAAAATTACTATTTCGCGTTTAGGCGAACATTGTTCGACCACCGAACGCCGTGCCGATGAAGCTACCCGCGAAGTATTGGATTGGTTGAAATGTGAATACATGCGCGATCGAGTGGGCGAAACCTTTGATGGGATCATTACCAGCGTTACCGGTTTTGGTTTATTTGTTGAATTAAAGAATATTTATGTTGAAGGATTAGTGCATGTCACGGCTTTACATAATGACTATTATCAATTTGATGCTCAGCGCCATTGCTTACAAGGCGAACGTACTGGGATCATCTATCGTTTAGGCGATAGCATCCAGGTTAGAGTCGGGCGTGTCGATCTGGATCAACGGAAGATTGATTTTGAACTGATCGAACCTGCTGCAGAAAAAACCACAAAAAGATATAAAAAATATAAAAAAAGAAAATAGTGTGCTTTATTTATTCAGTCCATAGGGCCTGTCAGTGCCGATAGAAGCATTATCTAATCTGGGAAGATTGAAAAAAGAGGTCGATGGTATTGATGTTTCATTGAATAAATGAATAGGGCGTTGAATCTTTTCTTGTTCTTTTTTTATATTCATTTGAATATAACTATTGATAAAGCTCGCTAAGACTAATCCTAGTGCAAAACCTATCGGCGGTAATAGTACCGGTGAAATAGGTGTTAAACCCAAGGCGATGAGGCTAATCATAGCGCTTAAGCCCATTAAAAGACCTATGGAAATCGAAAGTACCCAGAAATCTATTTGAATAGCTCGCCAGTCAGCCAGCTTAATGGGAATATAAGCACATTCACTTTGTTGTAATAACCAACCTTCAAAATTTTTAGCAAATTTTTTTTGAAATTGCTTGAACTCTCGTTCATTAGAAAAGTTAAATTGCATAGTGATAGACGAGAGCTGTGCTTGTAGCGGCAAAGTAGTACTAATCGAAAAATAATTAGTAACTGAGCCTTTGATAAGATTATTGTCTAGATTTTTTATATCTAATGTGAAAAGAAAATTCATAAATTGGCTGTCAGAACGATCTATATTTAATGCACGCTGATTCGTGTTGTTTACGGCTTGGTTACAACAGCGATAACCTATGGCATGTAATATTAAATTATCAATTACGCCTAATGTTCCTGGAAGCCACGTCGGTTCCACAAGGCATGAAATGATGAACGATCTTATTTTTTCATCGCTAATTTGATAATCTTCTTTAAGGACTTTTTGTAGATCATCTAAACTGATTCCCTTTAGTTTGAGTGCCGCTTTTAAATCTTCTAAATTAATTTCTTTTTCCTTAAGTACAGCAAAGAGATCGTCTAAATTAATGTTTACTTGTTCGAGTGCCGCAAGCAAATCATCTAAGCTATTGTTTTTTTGTTCGAGTGCGGTATGGAGATCATTTAAACAAATTCTTTTTTGTTCGAGTGTGGTATGGAGATCATTTAAGCGACTTACTTCTTGATCGAATCGTTCCTGTAAAGATTCAGTTATTGCATAGGTATCGCCACGAGAGATATGGAACTCATTGCTATCCGTAAAACTGAAAGAATCCTTTTTTTTTAATTCAGATAAAACGTTATTGGTTTTTTTAAATTCTTGCAAGATCTGTTTTTGTACAGAAGAAAGTAAAAAATTATGTTTAAAACGGTTAAAATTTTCAAGATTTATTTGAAGTGTTAAACTGTGGGGCATGGCGAATTCCTTATAGGTTTTTTTAGTTAGTTTTCCTTCCTTTAGAGTAAAATTTTATCATGAGTCCTCTGCTTAAAAAAGAATTTATTTTTGGTTTTCATGCGATTACTGCGTTATTAAAATCGCAACCTAAAACAATCTGCCAGCTTTATCGGCAAGAGGGTCGTGATGATAAACGGATGCAAGTGCTTTTGCAGTTGGCTGAGGCCCAGGCTATTCCGATACAAACTATATCGAAGCTGCAATGTGATGCCTGGTCAAAGGCTGGGGTTCATCAAGGCGTATTAGCAGAGATAAAGATGGCTAAATCATTAAATGAACCCGACTTATTCAGTTTGCTAGCACAACGGATGCAAGATGAAAGCAAGCCGCCTTTTTTATTAGTGTTAGATGAGGTTCAGGATCCCCATAATTTAGGTGCCTGTTTACGTTCTGCTAATGCTGCTGGAGTGGATGCTGTCATCATTCCCCAGGATCGTTCGGCGAGTATGACTGCGACGGTACGAAAAATAGCGGCCGGTGCGGCTGAAACGACACCGATCTTTTCTGTTATTAATTTAGTCCGTACCTTAGAGAAATTAAAAAAGGCAGGCATTTGGTGTTATGGCTTAGATCAATCCGCAGCTCAGCTTATTTATGATACCGCATTGACGGGTGCATTGGCTTTGGTATTGGGCGCAGAAGCTAAAGGTTTACGCCGTTTAACCCGAGAGTGTTGCGATGGTTTGGTGGCTATTCCGATGGTCGGGACGGTGAGTAGTTTAAATGTTTCGGTGGCAGCCGGAATTTGTTTATTTGAAGCGCTTAGGCAAAGACAATAACATTTAATTAGGATAATAGAATCAAAGTAACGGTCAAATAAAGTACGTTTTTCTCAAGAATTTTTGTTTGCGTTGCTTAACTTGCAATCCGTAGGTATCTTGAATACACTTCCGTTACTTCATCCTCACAGCAACCTTGCTAAAAATTCATGCTTGTGAGTAGATAAAAGAGTGTTGCTAACAGAGACCAACCTTTATTAAAACTGCAAGGAGACCTTGATATGTGTCGTAAATTCTTCCCAGCCATTGTGATTATTATCGCTGTTCTGATGGCTATTGCTGCAAGTCTTGCTAAACCGGAGTCGGTGGATACGATTGTGATGGTTTCACGATTCTTTGATATTATGCTGCCGATCTTAGCGGTGGGTGCATTGATCAAGTATTTATGCTGTCCTCGTTCACACAAAGGCTGTCATTGTGGCTGTGATCATTGTAAAATGTGTGATAAAAAATAATGTGATTATTTTTTATTCTTTTTAATCGCTGTTACTGTTCACTGCAAGCGGGGTTTGGGTCTATTTGACTCGGATCCCGCTTTGAAATTGCGGTGCATTCAAAGAGAAAGCCGATCCACGTTTAATAATACAGTTAGTCTAACACGCAGATGATAATCTCTAATAAAAATCTTTGTTATGTCAGCGCTTGATCAAGATATCTATTATATGCAGCAAGCTTTACAGGCGGCACAGCTTGCAGAAATGCAAGATGAGGTTCCGGTGGGCGCTGTATTGATAGTCGATCAACAGATTATGGGTACTGCTTATAATCAAACGCTGATGCAGTGTGATCCCACTGCGCATGCTGAAATTTTGTTACTACAACAAGCCGCTAAACAATTAAAGAATCATCGCTTATTAGAGGCAACGGTGTATGTTACCTTAGAACCTTGTTTAATGTGTGTGGGAGCCATGATCCAAGCACGCATTAAACGTTTGGTATTTGGTGCTTATGACTCGCGTTCGGGTGGAATAACCCGATATGGGTCTCTGTTAAAGGGCTCTAATCATCGCTTTGATGTGACGGATGGACTATTAGCTGAAACTTGTGCAGAAAAATTACAGCTATTTTTTAAACGAAAACGTATACAGCCGAACCCACATAGATTAAATTAACCAAAAAGGATAATTTAATCTACCTTTAAGCTTATTGGATTTAAGTCTTATCTATATTATAAAAAAAGAAGTATTTTTTTTATAAAGGGTAATAATATGTTTAACAACGTACGCTCTTTAAGGCATTTGTCTATTGATATAGCTTATGAAACAGAACTGAAGGAAACCTTAATGGCCGAACAAAATAGAGGAATGGACGCGCTTATTGCAGAGCATCATTTTGGCTTTTTTCCTGAACATTTAGCTTTTCCTAGCGAAATAAATGAATATGCGATGAAATCATTGGGAGAATCTTACCAAAAATTAGTTTTACTGCCCTTTGAAGGGGATATTAAACAACGACAAGCTGGATACATTGGTTACTCAGAAGAGATTTTAGAATCAGAACGTGAGAGTAGACTCGATTTAAAAATAGTGGAAGATTTTAAAATCTTATATTGGTTGGCTCGAGCCGATAATAAAAAACAAGTCATTAACTTTATTGAAGAAAATAACAAAAATTGTCCGCTGTTATTTTCCACAGGCATCAGAAATGCGGTGGTTTCTAAGTTCGCTGAATGGGGTGATCAAAAAAATATTGATAAGCTATTACACCTAGCCGATAATTCTTCAGAAGATCGGGTATCTATGCTTAAGTCAGTAATTGATGGGGCTTGTAAAGCGGGGCAAACGGCTATTTTAAAAAATCTTTTTGAAAAAAAATGTCAAACGGAAGAGGATAACACCCACTGTCAGAATTATCTAACCGAAGGAATTTCTAATTTTGGTAACGCGTGTGCGAGTGGTTGTTTGGATAGCGTTGAATTTATATTAGACCGTATTCCTGAAACCGAGCATAAGAGAATAATTAGCGAGTTTAATCAAGGATATCGCTTTCACGTGCTGGATAAAGCTTGTCGAGGTGGGAACCCAGACGTTGTGGATCGATTGCTTAAACCCTTTTCTCAAGATGAAATTGATAGAATTTTTCTGCCTACTTTGGAAGAAACTAGAGAGTCACAACTTCCTTTGGCTTACTCGAGTATTTTATCTTTGAGTAGTATCAAAATAAACGAACATATTTTATCCAAGGTAATTAGTCCTGAATGTCGTGAAAAAATAGTCACTACCGAAACCTTTATTGATCCTTTAGCACATTCCTATATTGTTCAAGAAGAACGCTCCTTGGCGCTTTTATCCCAAGTGCCCCATCAACAATTGGAGTTAGTACGAGAAGCGGTTATCTTAAAATTCAGAAAACGAGAAGAGGCTGTCAAACAAAGATTTGAAAAAGATTGTGAGAGTTTAAAAAACCCTCCCTCTGTCTCTCAGTCTGAATTAGAATTTCTTTCTGAAGCAAGTG
>CASFML010000004.1 GCA_949295795.1 uncultured Gammaproteobacteria bacterium
CATTTGCATCCCGTTTTACAACGGGTGTATGCAGCACGTGGTATCCAATCCACTGAAGCCTTGGATTATCGTTTGGCAAAATTATTGCATTATCAATCCTTAACCGGTATCGAAGTTGCAGCAGAATGTTTGGGTCAAGCGGTGATGCAGCAACAGCGTTTACTCATCGTCGGTGATTTTGATAGTGATGGCGCAACCAGCAGCGCGTTAGCGGTGAATGCTTTACGTTGTTTTGGTGCACAACAAGTCGATTTTTTAGTGCCCAACCGTTTTGAATATGGTTATGGGTTAACGCCCGAGATCGTTGAGCTGGCTTTAAACAGCAAAAAGCCTGATGTGATTATTACGGTTGATAACGGCATCTCAAGTCACGAAGGGGTGCTTGCCGCAAAAGCAGCAGGATTAAAGGTCGTGATTACTGATCATCACTTGCCTGCGGCGAGTTTGCCGATTGCGGATGCTATTGTGAATCCTCAACAAAACGACGATCAATTTCCGAGTAAGAATTTAGCGGGT
The DNA here is from genome assembly GCA_949295795.1 of uncultured Gammaproteobacteria bacterium. Classification (GTDB taxonomy): domain Bacteria; phylum Pseudomonadota; class Gammaproteobacteria; order Diplorickettsiales; family Diplorickettsiaceae; genus Aquirickettsiella. The sequence continues at coordinate 517 of CASFML010000004.1, forward strand.
GTGGGTGTTATTTTTTATGTGATGTTGGCGCTTAGACATTATTTACGCTGTCAAAATTGGTTTGAAAGGATGTCTATTACTATACCGAACATGGTGCAGTTTCTGGATTTGGTGGCATTAGGTACGATAGCGGATTTAGTCAGCTTGGATCATAATAATCGCTTACTCGTCACTCAAGGTTTGCAATGGATTAAAGCCGGTAAAGCACGACCAGGGATTTATGCTTTGCTTAAGTTAGCTAAGCGCGAGGTCGAATATCTTGTGGCGAGTGATTTATCGTTTAGTATCGCCCCCCGTTTAAATGCGGCAGGTCGTTTGGCGGATATGTCCTTGGGGATTGCCTGTTTATTAGAAACTGATCGTAATCGGGCCCATGAATTAGCAGTACAACTCAGTCAATTAAATGAAGAACGCCGCTTTATTGAAGATACCATGAAGCAAGAAGCCTTTGTTATTTTAGAAAAAAGGATTGAACAAAAGCCTTTAGAAAAAGCCATTTGTTTATATGATAGTCGTTGGCATCAAGGGGTTATTGGTTTATTGGCTTCACGTTTAACCGAACGTTTGCATCGGCCCACTCTAATTTTTGCTGATGGACATCAAGAAGGTGAGCTAAAAGGCTCAGCCCGATCGATCATAGGATTGCATATTCGTGACCTATTAGAAGGGATTGCGATGCGACATCCTCATTTGATTGCTAAATTTGGCGGACATGCCATGGCTGCAGGGTTAAGCTTGCAAAAAAGCTTATTTGACGAGTTTGCTAGGTTCTTTCAATGGGAATGCGAGCAACAATTACGACCCGAAATTTTACAGGCTACTTGTTATACCGATGGCGAATTAGCATCACATGAATTTAATTTAGATCTGGCTGAACAATTACGTTATGAAGCCGGTCCTTGGGGACAAGGTTTTCCAGAACCTTTATTTGAAGGTCATTTTCGTCTATTGGCACAACGTTTAGTAGGTGATAAGCACTTAAAAATGACTTTAGCAAGCCAAGAAGATCATAGGCAATTCGATGCGATTGCGTTTAATGTTAATCTAAAACATTGGCCAAATCATCGTGTTGAACACATTCATGCGTGCTTTCGTTTAGGGATTAACTATTATCAGGGTCGTAAAACTCTGCAGTTAATTATTGAGAGTTTAGAACTTTTAATTAATTAAATGAAAACACAATCATGAGGATCGCAAATTAAGCGCAGCGCAGCTAAAATTCAAGTACGGAGAGTATCAGGAAATAAAAAGGCCGATGGAATACCGGCCTTTTTTTAACAAACTTAAGACGCAATGGAGTCTTTTTTTGATTGATCTTTTTCAGGATCAGTTGGAGCAGTAGTATCGGAGTTAAGCGTATTTAACTCGTCTAATTTTGCGTTTTCTTTTTCTTGTTTAAGGTCTAACTTTTTTTCCATAGCGACCTTTTTATGGCCTTTTCTATGATGAATAGCTTCTTTCTTAGCAGGAGCGACTACAGCAGCGGGCTGGTTTACATTAGCCGTCGTAAGATTAGTCGCTGATTCAGCTGCGATAGCTGGAATCGCTAAAACCGTGCTGCTTAAGCCGATGATGAGAGCTTGTTTCAATTTCATGAGGAGACTCCAAATTATTATTATTGTAAAAACAGGCTTTGTATAACAAAGCAAGTGGAGCTATCATACCAGTAAAAAACCAGCATGGAAGCCCCTTAATAGAAATAAATCATGCTAAAACAGCAGAAACAGCCCATAAATCCCTATATGATTGCGCCAATGATGGGTTGGACGACCCGTCATTACCGATATTTTTTTCGTTTAATTTGCAAAAAGGCGCAATTATATACGGAAATGATAACGACAGCCGCTATTCTAAATAGTCCGCAGCGAGAGCGTTTATTAAATTTTGACATCAGTGAAAAAACCTTGGCGATTCAATTGGGGGGCGGTAGCGCATCGGAGCTTGCCGAAGCGGCGAAAATCGTTGAACCTTACGGTTATTCTGAGATTAATCTGAATGTGGGTTGTCCCAGTGATAGAGTGCAATCCGGTTGTTTCGGTGCTGTATTATTTAAGGATCCGCAACGTGTGGCTGATTGTGTTGCGGAAATATCAGCAGTAGTCAAATTACCGATTAGTGTTAAAACTCGGATTGGTGTTGATGATTACGAGAGTTATGATTATCTTGCACAATTTATTCAACAAGTGAGTTTAGCGGGTTGCCAAACCTTTATTATTCATGCTCGTAAGGCTTGGTTGTCAGGATTAAGTCCTAAAGAAAACCGAGAAATTCCACCCTTAAATTATGATTGGGTATATCAAATTAAACGGGATTTTCCTCATTTAGCGATTGTTTTAAATGGAGGTATAGCTTGTATAAGCACCGCCCAGAAACATTTACAACAGATTGATGGTGTTATGATAGGTCGTGCTGCTTGGTATAATCCCTATTTATTTGCTGAACTCGATCAACTTCTAAGTTCAGAAGAAAGTCTGGTCATTCCTAGCCGATTGTCGATAGTCTTAGCTTATTTACCCTATCTTGAACAGGCTTTTATGTCTGGCGAGAATCTGACCCATTTAATTCAACCTTTATTTGGATTATTTTATGGTGTGGCCGGTGGTCGACGTTGGCGGCAGAAATTAACTGAAATCTTACAACACTTGGATAATCCCTTAGCTAGGCTAAAAGAGGTCTTGCTAGAAAGTGTTCCTGATTAGCAGTCAATGTCTAATTAAAGGTTGAAAAACCTATTTAAAAATTGTAACTCATTGATAAAATATGGTTCATTCGGTTTTGTGCCAAAGGGCTTCCTGACTGATATTGATTAACATAACCCAACTGTAGATAATGAGTCTTGGGTAAATAAATTCTAAAGCCAAGAAATAATCTATTCTGACTCAATAAACTGTTTGAAGTGAAATGGGTTTTATTAAGGCGAACAAAAACTTCGTCATAAAAATAAGGATTAATCCTTTTCAGGAAATAATATTTCATTTCTAATGAAATTCTTTTTCGGAATCGAAACGCCATTTGGCTTTGGTTGCCACGTATTATTTCTTCAAATCGAGATCTTGAAACCAAGTCTATGAAATTATTGGGATGGATAGGCCAGATAAGTTGCTGGATTAAACGATTAATTTGATAAAATTGATTGTTAGGCTGAACGCCTGACCAGCGATAACCAATCCAAATGCTTTTATCAGATAAAAATTTTCGGCCTAAACCGCCTTCAAGTAATCCAACCTGCCATGGATGACTTTCATTAATAAATCTTAATTCTGAAAAAATTAAATAAAGCCATGGGCTGTTTTCAGAAAAACTTTGCTGCTTACTTATTCTTAACCAAAGCTTTTCATGTTGTTCCAAGCCTAAGGTTTTTATGGAAAACAATAATAAAAATAAAGCAAAAAGTGAAGTAAATTTTTTTATCATAAAAAAATTTTAATGGGTTGCTGAAATTAATCGATAGTAAATGGTTGCAGTTTATTGATGGTTGAACGAAGTATAGGTCTTAATTTCAAAATGATAAATATAACAAGACTGTTTTGTTGTTAGGAAGAAGTTTAGTTTAAGCAATCTATCGGTTCTATCCATTGATAGAAAGCAAATGCTTCAGATGATGAACATTTGAGACAAGTGGTTGCGCAATTGGGTTTTTTAAAACATTTTTTTATGCAACCTTTATGGATGAGTAAATCTAAAATCGCCAGGGTTTCTTCTTGCTGAGTTCCAAAGGTTTGTAAAATAAGCGATAGATTAACCAATTTTTTTTCAGCAATAAATTTTTTTAAAGTGAGCAAACTAATCATGACAGTTTCCTCTACTCGATGAGAGCGGCACGTGTAATTCACTTTGTGGATTGGTTTTAAAATTTAAAAAAATACGTGTAGCAAAAAACCCTATGCTAACGATAAGATAACATAACAGGGTTGTTAACGGATGCTGTTGAAGCGTGACTGTTTGATAAAATAAAGTGGCAACCGCATAGGCAACTCCCGTACTCCATATCATCGAAAAATAAGCCCACGCTTTACCAATCTCACGTTGCATGACAGCCATGGTCGAAATACAAGGAAAATACAATAAAATAAACAGTAAATAAGAAAATGCAGCAAATTTTCCAGAAAAATAATGCGACATGACGCCATATACACCTTTGGTTACTTCAGGTGCTTCCGCTTTAAGTGCCATCGGATTGGTTAAAGTTTTGCCTAAATCATGGAGATTTTTAGGAATAGATAACACCGCGGCTTTTAGTTCATTGCTAATACTGGATTGTTCAGCATGTTCATTCAGCTGACCAACTTGTGAATATAAGGTATTTAAGGTTCCGACAACCACTTCCTTGGCTAACAAACCCGTGGCTAAACCCACCGTTGCGGGCCAATTATTTTGTTGTATCCCCATAGGAGCAAAGAGGGGTGTGATGGTTTTTCCAATACTGGATAATAAAGAATCTTGATTGGCTTCACCGCTGATAAGTTTGCCATGGATGCTAATGGTGTTCAAACATCCTATCAGTATACAAATAGGAATAATAAAGCGACCGGCTTTAAATAAAAATAATTTTAAACGTTGCCAGGTACTTCGGAAAATAGAACGCCAATGTGGCCAATGGTAGGCGGGTAATTCTAAGATCATGGGTGTAGGGTCGGCTTTTAAAGCGGTAGAACGCAGTAATAAACCGGTAAAAATGGCGGTTAATATACCTATGCCATATAACGCGAAAATGATGAGTGCGCCACCCTGAGGAAAAAAGGCAGAAACGAATAGGGTCTAGACCGTGAGACGTGCGCCACAGGACATAAAAGGTGCCATCATCACTGTTAAAATACGGTCGCGTGCCGAAGCTAAGGTACGCGTCGCCATGACGGTGGGGACATTACAACCAAAACCTACAATTAAAGGAACAAAGGCCTTTCCAGGTAAACCGATAGCGCCCATTAATTTATCGACGACAAAGGCTGCGCGCGCCATATAACCTGAATCTTCTAATAAGGATAAAAATAAAAACATGGCGCCAATGACAGGGATAAAGCTTAGTGTGGTATTAATTCCTTTACCTAAACCATTGGCGATTAATGCAATCAACCAAACCGGTAAATGCCATTGCGTTAATAAATTGATGCTGCCATGGATGAATAGTGCTGTGCTCCCGATATCAAAAAAGTCTTGAAAAGCGCCGCCAACATTAATGGCAAATAAAAACAGCGTATACATGACTAACAGGAAAATGGGAATTCCTAACCATCGATGCAAAATAATCCGATCAAGGCGTGAAGTAAAAGTGGTATGGGGTGTGTTGGTGATGATGCTTTGCTTTAATAGTGATTGAATCCAAGTATAACGTGCGTCGGCTATTAACAAATCAATCTCTTCATTCAATTGAGTTTTAAGTGTGTGTAACAGTGATTGTACAAACGCAAGTTCTTCAGCGGTGGCATAGTTGCGGGCAATAGCATCCTCTTCTAATAGACGACAAGCTAACCAAGACTTTGGAACGCTAGGCTTCGCATTTGAATTTTTTGTTATGTTGTTGCTCAATCCGCAATCCGCATCTGTCGTATCCACATTTCGGTTGCTTATTTTCACGATGTCTTGATTAAAATCCCGTTGCTGTGAGCCTGTTGGGGGGGATAATTTTTCGGTGAGTGTTTGCAGAGCATTTTGTAATAAAGGCTCAAAGGTATAAGTGGGCACAGCAGGCGAGGTGAGATGGGTTGACACAGCCTGGCGTAATTCATTAATGCCAATGCCACGAATGTCGGTTAAAGGAATAATGGGGCATTTTAAGGATTGACTGAGTTGCGGGATATTGATATGAATACGGCGTTGTTTAGCAATATCCATCATATTCAGCGCGATGATAACCGGTATCTGCATTTCTAAGAGTTGCGCGGTCAAATACAGTTGTCGTTCTAGATTGCTGGCATCTAAAACATTAATGACGAGGTCAGGGCGATGAGCGATCAGGTAATTGCAGGCAATACATTCATCCAATGCACAATTATTGGCGACTACACTTAGGGAATAAGTCCCTGGAAGATCAACGATTTCAAAAGTATCTGTAGCGACATTGAAATAACCACTTTTTTGTTCAACAGTGACGCCTGCCCAGTTCCCTACCTTTTGTCGACTACCGGTCAGCGTGTTAAAAATAACAGTTTTACCGCAATTAGGGTTACCGGCTATGGCAATAATTTTATTTTTTTGCATAAGTTTGGTATTTAGTTTGAATATTCCACATAAATATGACAGGCTTCAGTAGCGCGTAAACTAAATTGACTACCTAATATTTGTAATTGTAAGGGATCACCCAGTGGTGCACGTCGAATTAAGGTAATGACAATTTGTCGGGTTATGC
>CASFML010000005.1 GCA_949295795.1 uncultured Gammaproteobacteria bacterium
ATAATTGATGTCGAGTCCATGCACCATCGTAAGGAAGATTTAATGTGTCTAACAAATCCAAGTGAAACTTGGTTACTACCTCTCTTAAACGATTAGGAAGATACTGGCCATCGGGAGTTTTAAGGTGGGGACTTTGAGAACAATACCATAGTGCAACTGCAATAGGAACTTTAACAACAGGACCATCTTCCAGTAAACTAGATAAGGTAAGATAGGTTTCTTGTTTGTATAACTGATCCACCACATTTTCTTTTAAAAGAGATAAAAAAGATACTTGCTTAATTTCATCAATCTCATCAATCTCATCAAGCCATGGGCAGTTTTTTGCAATTAAATAAAGCACATTTAACCATAAACTAGCATCTCCACGAAGTCCTTTTCCTCCAAAAAAGAGATCGTCTAATGCATAATGCGTGCTTTGAACATGAGTCGGCTCATCGGATAACGATATAAAGGATGAAATATACTCTCGCTCAGGAGATTTAAAACGTGGTTTGCTTGAATTGATTTCACTATTTTCTAATATACTACAAATAGAACCTAAGCCAATAGGTTTAGCTAAACGGTTTTTAATAATGGTCACTAAATCCGGATAACCTAAAAGGGTTAATGGATTATCTAAAATAGTCAGTTTAAGACGTATAGCCGCCCTTTTTAAAATCGCATCCTGTACAGAATCTTCTTTCATAGCCTCTTTCTCTATTTTTTCTCGCTCTCCAGAATACTTGCTCAAAATAAATTCTATAATTTTGGAATTACCATTTTTTAGCTTTTCCTCAGGATTTTCTTTTTGCAGTAAATTATAAGCCTCTTCTATAAAATTAAACTCCTTTAAAAGGATATTTAGTTCCTTTTCTATACTATTTTGGTCAAATTTAAGTAATTTTTTGGTATATTCTTCCGCCTTGGGTTTATATTCAAAGTTATTTTTTTCTAGACATGCTTCTAGATCTTCTTTTAGTGTAGACTTATCCTTTTTATGCACTATTTTTTGAATATCTTCCGCTTTGTCAAACAGCACCACGATAATTTCTAGCCTTTTCTTTAATTCGCTTCGATCAAGGGGAATCAATTTGTTTTCGTACTGCTTGTCGGAGAATAATTCTATCATTCTTTGAATAAAATCAAATTTATTTAAAAGAAGATTTACAGTTTCACTTTTAAGGTCTTCTTTGTATAGCATTACTGATTTTCTATCGTACCGATCGTTTGCAAATAACGCCTTCGCTGTTCTTTTAAACGCTAAATCTTTCAACAGATTTTCTATTTGTTTCTCAGAAGGGTCATCGGTCTGAAATTTTTCCTGGGAAAATTTAACCAAAGAAGATCTTTTTGATGAGAAAGCTTGGCAGCAAAACTCTTTTAACAATAAATTTTCTAGAGTGGAATCACTGAGGGGCACTAAATATTTAGGTTTACTTTGGCTTTCTTGAAATTGGTCTTTAATGCCTAAAATTGGGGTATCTTTATCCAAAGTTATGGGGCATACAAAACTTTGACTAAGCGCAGCCTCTTTTGATGTCGTTTCTTCTTCTAATTCGTCTATCTTGAGTTGCTCAATATCTATTTTTTCAGTTGTGCTCGTTAACGTATTCTGATTACGCATAATGTTTTTGTTGAGCATATAACCATTTTTAGGACTAATAGTAATAAAACATTTTTGAAAAATTTGTTCTGTTTTATCCATACTAGATATTTTTTTCTCCAATATTTCTTTAATAGATACTTCGGTTAACTTTTTAGCTTGATTAGACTCACTATCAGAATAATTGTTATTAATTAGTTGCTGCAATTCTTCATTTATTTTCTTCTTCTGATCAACGGTATTTTCTAGACTTGAACTCTCTTTCAAACAATTAGCAATTTTTTGTATTGTAGGCTCTAGTGCTTTAGATTGTTCTTCAAGATTAAAGTGAAGTAATTTAATCTTTAATTCGGTTAATTGCGTTATAATCGATTTTATGTAATCTCCATGACTATCTTCACTACGATATAAATTCTGTAACTGGATCTCCGAAAAAATTTCTTCAGCAGACGATAGGAAATTGTCTAGATTAGAACAATTTTTTATTTTCTCTGGAAGCTTCCCAAACTCACGTTTTTTTCTAGAAACACCCTCTTCATTCCTACTTGTAGTAGGATCCTGTAGAAATTCAGTATAAAACAAATCACCATTGATTGGATTACGTTCTGCTCGTAGAAAAGGGGCAATCACTGAAAGGTTAATCTTCTGACGAAGATTTATAAGGTAGGTATTAAGCTGTTTAATGTGAATATTTCTTTCATCTAAAACTTGAGCACAGCGATTCACATCGCCATCAGGAATTTCACCATCAGTAAAGAGTGTAAGCACAATTCCTGCTGAATTAACTGGTAGTTGATTAACAAACGTAGATGGATCAGTAGCTCCATTAATCTGCTCAATGGGTATGCTCTTGTTAGTAAAATAATTAAGGAATTTTTCTACTGTAGTAATTTCTGGATTGCCACTACTCCATAAAATACAGGTTGTATTCTTATCCTCTAAAGACTCTAAATAATCTCTTACCTTTTCCCAATAAATCTGCGAACTCCAGGTAGAGCCCGAACGATCAATAGCAATAATGAGTTGATTTTCTGTGTTCATATTGTTGTCACCTTATTAGTCTTTGCTCACTAAATTTTTTATAACATACTACCTAAACAAACTTAAGTTAAAATTAAATACTAAAAATAATTATATTTTATCTCTGCACGCTACAAAAATAAAAGGGTTAAAAAGCTAAAGCCATATTATTGAAGAGAGTTGTTTTATAATTAGAATTAAGTTGAAGTAAACATCGCTGAAAGTGAGAGGTATTTCTATAAGGATTAAGAATAAGTTCGCGAATAAGATCGAAGCCGTATCGGAAGAGGTTATTCTGAGGGCGTAAAGAATCCCAGTGCTGCTTGAATAAGATAGGTTTTTTTACGTAGGGCTTGCCATTCACCGACTTTATGAGCCCAAGCAAAACCAACGGCGAGCAAGGCCATTAATTTTTCAATGCGTTGAATTGAAGTGAGATGAGTCTCTTCGAATCGAAAGCCCCGTTGTTTTAGACTTTGAAATAAGCATTCGATTTCCCATCTTCGCAGATAAACAGCAATAGCGATAGTGGGTTTGGCATGGGTGGCAACCACCATGAGTTCACCTGTTTCAGAACGAGAAGCAGATATAAAGAGTTTCTGATCAAAGATCCATACTGACATGGGGTAGCTAACCTGTTTAGGATTAACTTTTTTAAAAAGTGTTTTGGCGGTAATGAGTTTTTTCTTTTTGATACGTAAAACAGAACCTTCTTTAATGCGGATATAAAAATTAACCCGTTGTTGTTTAAGCCATGCAAATAAGGAGCCATTGGCAAATGCTCTGTCAGCAAGAAGACTCGCTATGTTGATATGAGGGAAATTTTTTAAGAATCGACTGATTAAGGTTTTTTGTTCATCAAAGTTAGAATTTCCTGCTTTAGGCAACATAAGCCAGAACAAAGGAATAGAAAGGCCTTCATAGGCAACACCCAAAACAAAAATATTTATTTTATTCTTCCCCCAAAACCAATTGGTACGGTCTATCGTGATATAAACTGATTTTTTATCGGAGAAAAATAAAGCAAATATCCAACGAGCCAGAATGTCATAATCAAATGTAAACTGTTTGAAGAAACGGTGTAGCCTGATATAACGGGATCTTACTTTAGCTTTAGAAGCAAAGGCGACGGCGAGTTCGCTGAGATTGACGGTACGCACCGCAAATAATGCCAACAGCATCCGTGAAAAACAATCTAATCGGGCCTTGTTCCAAGCGAAACTTTCGCCTAAAATACTTTTCAACCCACTGATCTTTTTCATATTTTTATTATATTTTCTTGTCAAAAAATTTAATTATATGAATTTATTTAACCCTCAGCGAGGCTGCTTTATTTAGCCATAAATGTTTAAGTTTGTTGATACTAAAAAATTATAAATAATCTACTTTTTTTAATCGTTATATCCATTGATCCTCTTTTTTGTAGCGTGCAGAGTTTTATTCAATTAATAGAGGCGCCCTTAATATTTATTTAATATTAGGGTGATAATCTTTTTTTAAAAGGCAATCTCTATTGAAATAAAAAAAACTAATATGGTGTTTGATTTTGAGAAAATTGAATAAAACAAAAAAGAACAAAACAGAAAAAATTAAGCAGCAAATAATCTGTTCTAATTTTGTTACTCTACCTTACGAACTTATTCCGAAACATGTAAAAGTATTTACTTTAAAGCAATTTCCTATTTCAGAAAACTTATTACTATTATTTAAAAACTATTCAAAGAATATTGATTCTCCAGATTTAATCAAAAGAACTTTATTTCAAAATCTAATTCGAGGAAAAGACGAAAATTATTTCATGGGCCAGGGTTCTGTTTTTTCAAAATTTATTATCCAGAATAGAACAGCTATAAACCAATTAATTGGTAATATTGGCGATTCAACTATATTAATCGCCCCTGAAAGAGGTGGAGGTTTGGTTCTTGATCATATTAACAATGGACTTCCGTATGGAATTAAATCGATTAAAATTCCTAAATTCTCTGAAGAAGTAGTCTATGAGTCAGAGTTAGATGATGCTATACAAGAACTCCAACAATATCCTTGGAGCAAAATATTTTATAAAAAAAACTTTACTGAAAAAAAGGTGTTTATTAAACCAATATACTCCAAAAATGAACATGCTGAACGCTTAGAAAAAACTATTGAATGGGCTATGCAAACTGGTCACAAAAATATAGCTCTTATTGATACAATGGTTAGTGGAATATCTGCTTGTCATTTAATAAACAGTGCAGGAAAAATTTTATCAAAATACCCTGATGCGGTAAGATTTAATCTATTAATTCATCAGCATACTTTAGAAATAGATATGCCTTATGGACATCCAAAAGCTTATCCTCTTCCATATGAGGGAGGTTGTATTAAAATTTATCCAAAATTAAAATTTGACATAAAAGCTTTAAAGCCAAACTTTTCTGGAAGATCTAAGGAAGAAAAAAAAGAGTTAAGCATAAGATGGAAAAATAAAAAAAACGAATCTTATGGAGAAATAACGGTTGCAAATGGCAATAATAGGAAATCTGCTGATTTTAATAATATTCTTGGAGAAGATGTTGCTTTTCAACTATTAGAAGCTGATATCTCTTCGAATGCTTTTAAGCCATTTTGTGTTTTTACCTTAGGTTTGGACGATAATATTAAAGTACTTGTATTCCAGCCATCAGGCGGTTTGACCGCAAAAAATACCTTAGAAATGTTAATTTCTGGTTATTTTGACTGCTTATTAAGAGAATATAAAATACTACCTCCCGAAGA
>CASFML010000006.1 GCA_949295795.1 uncultured Gammaproteobacteria bacterium
AGCCAATAATATGTTCCGGCAATAGCGCCAAACAAAGCACCAGGGACTAAGACATAATGAAAATGTGCAACTACAAAATAGGTATCTTGATATTGGAAATCTGCGGGAACCATGGATAGCATCACACCTGAAAAACCACCGATGGTGAATAAAATAACAAACGCTAAGGCAAATAGCATGGGAGTTTCAAAGCTTATCGCACCGCGATACATGGTTGTTACCCAATTAAAAACCTTTACACCGGTAGGTACCGCAATTAACATGGTGGTGTACATAAAAAATAATTCAGCTGCCAGTGGAACACCTGTTACAAACATGTGATGTACCCAAACTATAAACGATAAGAATGCAATGGCTAACAATGCATAGACCATAAATCGATAACCAAAAAGCTTTTTACGGCTAAAGGTTGGAATAATTTGTGAAATGATCCCGAATGCAGGAAGTATAATGATGTATACTTCTGGGTGGCCAAAAAACCAAAAGAGATGTTGATAAAGTAAAGGGTCTCCTCCGCCTGCAGCGTTAAAAAAACTTGTTGCAAAATGTCTATCCATCAGCATCATCGTAACTGCAGCGGCTAAAACCGGCATGACACCAATAAGCAAAAAAGCAGTAACAAACCAGCTCCAACAAAATATTGGCATTTTCATCATCGTCATGCCGGGTGTTCGAAGATTGAGTAGTGTAACAATAATGTTAATTGCACCCATCAATGAAGAAAGTCCCATTAAATGGATCGCAAGAATTAAATAATCTGTACTAGCGGGTCCATAGGTCGTTGACAAAGGAGCATACATCGTCCAACCAAAATTAGGTGCTGAACCACCCATAAAAAGAGTACTAAAGATCAAAATAGTGGCAACGGGTAAGATCCAAAATGCTAAATTATTCATACGCGGCATAGCCATATCCGGTGCGCCTATCATCAATGGAATCATCCAGTTCGCAAAACCAGAAAAAGCCGGCATAATCGCAAGAAATAACATGACTAAGCCATGTAATGTTGTCATTTGATTGAAAAGCTCTGGATTTAATAAGCGTGCACCAGGTTGAAATAATTCTGCGCGGATTAATAAAGCAAAAACTCCCCCAATAAAAAACATAAGTAAACTAAAAAGAAGATAGAGTGTTCCAATCTCTTTATGATTCGTTGTGAATAGCCAACGTTTTATGAATGTTAAAAAACCTTTCGGGGTCGAATGTTCTAGATCAAGTGTTTGTTCCATTAAGAAGTTCTCCTGATTGTTGTTTGACCCATAGATTAAAGTCTTGTTCCTTGACGGCTTTTACAACGATAGGCATAAATGCATGGTTGGTTCCACACAATTCAGCACATTGACCACGATAGACGCCTTCCAATTCAATCTTTGCCCAGGCTTCATTAATAAATCCTGGAATAGTATCGCGTTTAATACCTAGAGTGGGCACCCACCATGAATGTATGACATCGTTCGATGTAAATAAAAATCTAATTTTTTTATGGATAGGTACGATTAACGGATGATCAACCTCTAATAAATACCACGGATTTTTTTTTGCTTGATTCTGCAATTCTTGAGTGGGCGTTGATAAGTTACTAAAAAAATCGATACCTTGATCTAAATAAGCATATCTCCAACGCCATTGATATCCTGTCACTTTAATGGTTAGTTCAGGATCACTATTGTCATTCATTTGGATCAAGGTTTTAGTGGCAGGTATTGCAATAACAATTAATATAATAAAGGGTACAATAGCCCAAGCGATTTCTAAGACAAAATGTTCATGAAACTGAGCAGCAGTGACACCTCGTGATTTTCTATGTCGAATTAACGAATAAATCATGATACTAAAAACTACAACAGCAATTCCTACGCAGATCCAAAATACCAACATGTGTAGATGATAAATAGCGTGACTAATAGGCGTTACACCAATAGGCATGTTGGTTTGCCAAGCGGCAAAAGCCAATCTGGGGATAACCAGGAAATTAAGTAAAATAAAAAAAACTAAAAAAAATCTTTTAACATGATCCATGTCAACGCTATCCTTTTTTATTACTCTTACATTTGCAAACCAGCTTATTTTTAAACTTGAAAAGTTGTATCAACAGCTCTGAGATAGAAAAATATCATCGCCTACATTTAAGATTCATACCTTACCATAAGGAATAATTTCCTGTTGTTTTACTTGTTTCTACCATATATTTCACGCTTGCTTCTAATTCAGAGTTACTACAATTTTTGCAATCACCTTTTGCAGGCATTTTTTTATATCCATAAATCGTATGTGCAAATAACACATCGATATTTTTGGCAATGATAGATTTCCAACGTAATTTGTCACCTATTATGGGGGCACCTAATCTTCCGTTATCATGACAAGTAGCACAATGTTGTTGGTAAATTTGTTTCCCTGCTTCTAAGCTAAGCGGTATTTCTTGTACAGGAATGGTTGTGGTTGCACCCGCTTGATCATTTAAAATTAGATAATCAACCGCCGCTTTGACCGCTTCATCTGAACAACCCGTGCAAGTACCTTTAGGAGGCATCGAATTAAAACCATGAATAGCTCGGTCATAAACTAAAGTTTTGCCTTGTTTTAGGCGTTTTTTCCATTCAAGTGTATCGCCTAATTTTGGAGCGCCAGCA
>CASFML010000007.1 GCA_949295795.1 uncultured Gammaproteobacteria bacterium
ATGGTAAAGGTTTTGTAGCACATAGCCGACTAAGCCGATGCCGGCGTTTGAATAGCTATATTCGCTACCCGGTGCTCTAGAAGGTTGATACTGTTGTAAGTCTTGTATCAGTTCGGCGTAGTTACTGGGTCGCGGTTTAAAGTCGAACGGAAGCCCAGAAGTGTGTGTGAGTAATTCATATAAGCTAATCGATTTTAAATGAGGATTTTGGCTTAATTCAGGAAAATAGTGCGTAATCGAAGCATTCAGATTTAATCTTTTTTCGATCATCGCTCGCGCAGCGAGTGCGGCAGTAAAGGTTTTAGTAAAGGAGCCGATGGTGTAAAGCGTTTGATTACTGGCGGGTATCTTTTTTACTGGATCGGCCCAACCAAAGTTATAAAAATGGATTTTATTCTGATCGATAACCGCAATCGACATACCTGGAACCTGATTTTTTTCAAGAAAATCCTGTGCCAATGCATTTATCTTGACATCGTTATAGGCCTGAGCTGAAATTTGTAGGCAGAGGCTAAATAAAAGTAATCCATAATTAAAGTATTTTTTCATAAATCAAAAAACCTTCTGAATAAGTACAATCTATTGTTGTTAGCTGCATTATGGATGATTTACAAAATGCAGGAATTTGATTTTATCAAGCTTATTGATTACTTAAAATAAATAGCTTAGCAAGGTATTGGCATAGACAAAATTTTTTTCACTGTTAATATATTATGCTCAAAAAAATAGAGAGGAATGATAAAGCTTTTTAAAAATCCTAAGGTAAGGGAATATAAGGCTGATGAGCCCTGCACAGGGATGTGTATTTGCTGAGCAAGTAACTGGCTTATCCTATTTCACACTTAAGTTTGGGATTATACAATGTCGAATAATCGTTTTATTAATAGATTGTTACAAAATCCCTATTATCCTTGGCTAGTCTGGGGTTTAGCGGCGAGTGCTTTTTTTATTGAGTATTTCGCTCGGGTTGCGCCAGCGGTGATGGTCGATTCGTTGATGCACGATTTTAAAGTGCAGGCCTTAGCGTTGGGAAGTTTATCCGCTTTTTTCTATTATACCTATGTGGGTATGCAAATCCCAGTGGGTATTTTAGTCGATCGCTTTAGTTTACGTTGGTTATTAACCAGCATGATCTTTCTTTGTGGTGTGTCTTGCTTAATCTTTGCTACCACTACGCATCTAGAAATTGCTGAATTTGCACGTTTAATGATGGGTTTTGGTGCTGCTTTTGCATTTGTAAGTGCGTTAAAGGTAGCAACAGTGTGGTTCCCGGCACAAAAATTTGGTTTATTAGCTGGTTTAACACAAGCATTGGGAATGTTAGGCGCTGCAGTAGGGCAAATGCCAATGGCTTATCTCGTAGAAAATCTGGGTTGGCGTAGTGCTTTAACCTTTATTGCAGGCTTGATGATTTTATTGTCAGTCATGGTTGCTTTGTTAGTACGGGATCGGAGTTTACCTACTACACCGATAAAAGCTAAAAAGAGTTTTGCTGAATCACCTTGGTCAGGTTTGTTGCGCGTATGGCGCAATCCACAAAGTTGGTGGAATGCTTTATTCGCGGGGTTGCTTTTTGCGCCAACAGCTGCCTTGGCAGAATTATGGGGTGTTAAATTCTTTCGTCAGACTTACGATTTAAGCAATGAAATGGCAGCCCTGGGTATCGGTTTAATCTTTATCGGTTGGACAATAGGCGGGCCATTAATTGGTTGGATTTCAGATAAAATTCAACGGCGCAAGATTATACTCATTTTATCGGCAAGTTTGAGTTTATTGTTTGCTAGTTTAGTGATACTTGTTCCTGGTTTACCTTTAAGTGTTTTATTTTGCTTACTTTTTTTATATGGATTTGCCAATACCGGCGTTGCGACATCTTACGCGGTTGCTTCTGAAATTAATCCACAAGCGATTGCTGGGACCTCAGTGGCATTTGCTAATATGGCTTCGGTGATCATAGGCGCAGGATTTCAACCTTTGATTGGTTGGATGTTACAAAAAAATTGGAATGGTACGATGCTCCAAGGTGTACCCTTGTATTCTAATAGTGATTTTCGTACGGCTGTATTGATGTTACTGGCATGTTTGCTATTAGCCTTATTTGTGGCTTGTGGTATTAAAGAAACCTATTGTCGACGTATTAGTTAAACTAAATTTTGAAAAAATTATTGCCATCAGTAAGCTTGTATAGCTGATGGCAATAAAGATTAGAACAGATTAGGCTGCGCCTAACTGGATCTGAGATGCATCCACCGTATCCTCGTCAGATGCTGAGGATACGGGCTTAAATAAGCTACTTTGCAAGCTTTGTGTCAGTGGGTAGGTTTTATTATGGATGTAATCTAGAATATTATCGAGATTTATCTTGCTTGCTTTACTCCAGAGACTGGCATCAATCGTTGTATCAGGGACATAACGATGATTGAAGCGAGTGACCCAGGCTTTAGTTGCAGCATCATATTGGCCACTGGCTTCTAGTGCATAACCATATTCTCTTAATTGTTTTTGTAAAGCGGTAATTTCAATTTCTGAACTCGCTGGCGAAAGGCACACTTCGGTTTTTTGTTCGGGAGTTGTTGGAATAAATAAACCAAAACCTTGTTCAGCTAATTCTTGAGCCATTTCTTGCCAAAAAATTTTACCTGGGGCTTCATGACGAGGAAATATTTTTCCTTCACCTTCAGGGACGTCTGTTTTTTCGATCGTAGCTACTTCACCTAAGCCTAAAAGATTATTTTTTAGATCAACTTCAGGATGTCTTTCGTGAAAATCTTTTAAAAAGGCTAAAAGTTTATCTTTTTGTGCTTGTGTGTAAGCTTCATTACCGCTATTCAGGAACATAAGACTCACGGCGGTTTGATTTAGCGAATGATGCCCTCTGAAAAAACTTTTGCCACTGGTGAATGATATCAGGGTTTTTTCGAGTGCAAACAGATCCTGATGGCCCTCTTTGTTAATTAAATAATGAACGCTTCTACTATTACCGTTATTATAAAGAGCTACTAAAGTTTCTTCTATGGTGAGCGTAACGGAGTTAGTGAGAATTAAAAATTGAAGCGGTTCTTTTCTGATGCTTAAGATTTTATTATCGGTTGTATTACTAATTTCATCTTGAGGATTTAATTGCATTTGATTTGGCATAAATTTTCTCCTATTTTTTATTAACTAATAACAAGTTTTTCAATTTAATTTTAACATAAAAAAAATAAAAAAAGATCATGGTTAATATAATATAATTTAATTTATTAATTAATTAAATTAGCGGTCTAATTTTTGTTACTTATAAAGATCATGACATTTATTTTTAATTTATTTAGCGAGTCGAATAGCATTTTTTTCTTGTAAAAATTCGCTTTCATCGTGAGCTGGATGGACCGTCTCAAATAGGTTTATCCATTTAAATATTTTTGTTTTTTGTTCTTCACTAAAAGGTTTTGCTTTATCATCTCCAATCGTTGCTTTTGCATAATCTGAGCATTTCGTTCCATATTCTTGACTGATCGCCATCCAATCAGCAACCATTTCCAGCAAATCAATATCGTTCATATTTTTTAATAATACTTTAATCTTTACCTTGTCATCTTCTGGTGTACCATCCTCTTTATAACAATGAAAGTCGGCATGATGGGAATTATGTTGATAATGGTGTTGTATGGCTGTTTTACCATTTTTTCAATCCCTTCGGGATATTTGTATTTTTTTGAATAGGTTTTTTCCTGATCGCATTTCCAGTTAAGATAGATATAAGCTATTTTTTCAGGTTCCGAATATTTACTTAAATCATGTTGTTCTGCACGCTGTAGTAATTTATTTGAAAAATCGTTAAATTGATCTTCAGATAAATCTAAGCTTTCCATTAAGTTTTTTTTGTGCGCTAGTAATGTTTTTATATTATTTAGCACATATTTTCGATGTTTTTCCATTCTGGCATAGGAGAATTCGGCCATTGAAATCGTCAACGTTTCATTATAATTTATGTTGTTTAATAGGTTTGCTGGTCTGGATGAGTTTGGCTATAGAAAGAAGGGGTGAAAAACAAGGTTTGTGGCATAAATATTCTCTTTTTATTTTAACTAATGATTTAAGTGATAAAGATCCCATTTGACCGAGAGCTTAGCTTTATTTTAACAAATAAAATTAATAAATTAAAACTTTTTTGGATAATAGGGTAGATATTTTTTTTCAATTAATATAAATTTCTATTTATTAGAATGCTAAAATTATTTATTTAATTTTTTTGTTAAAAGTCATGTATGAACTGACGCATAGAGATATTCTTTAGAGTATATTAAGCATTAATTATTTTCGGATAATAAATTTGAATGGGTCTTTTTTTTCTATTCACTACGGCAAAATCAGTCAGCTTGTGCGCGCGTACAGAAGTTTTACTCAAGATCTCCCAAACAATATAATGACGAACGATTTCTGCATCTGCAATCAGCGATCGATGACATCGCCAGGGTACGGCTTCAGCACACATAATGGCGACATGTTTAGTTTTCTTTATTAGCTTATTTAACGCTTTCAAACCTTCGAAAAATTCAGAGGTTTGCATATAATCTGCATATCCACGAAAACGGGGATTACGCCATCCACTATTGATGGAATTTCTGCTCGTTCGACGTAAACCGCCTAATTTGGATAGATGCGTGTAAGCGATTTTGTGTTTTTGAAGGGATTTTTTGAATGGCTTTTCATTAAACCAGGGGACGTGACGAGACTTTGGAAGGGTACGTACATCAACGATGTACGTAATTTGATAGGCCTGCAATATATCAAGAAATTCCTGAAGCGTCCGTGTCGAATGTCCGATCGTATAAAGCTTAGGCATAGATGATGATATCCTTAATTTATCTTATCTAAGGTGCGCCGAACAAGGTTGTATAGCAATAAAGTGCTGTTAATGATATCGTTGTAGTATCCTTATTGATTCCTTTTGTTTAATGTAATTTTTTTAATCTTCTTAAGAGCAGAGCCTTTGTGCATAGCCATATGATCGGTTTTGTCGCTTTTTATCAAGTATTGAGGCTCATCTTTTGAGGCATGGACAAGATATGTTTTGAATTTAATTTCAGAAGTTAGCTTTTTCTTGATGGTTCCTCTGACTCTACCTGCCTCCGAGTTCCATGAAACATGATCGCCGACCTTAAATTGATTTTTCATTGCTAAAAACCCCAAAAAATGTTTCAAAGTGATTTATTTCTAGCCATCTCTTTTTTTAAACCTCTGTAGGGCAATGAAAATAAATCCAACCTAAAGATAGCTTTTTTTTGTAATTTGTTGTAATTCAGTTTATTTTTACGATGAGTGATAATGCCCATTTTATCGAGTCGTATAACCAAAAATACGCTGCCATTTTTGCTCGAAAAATAGTCGATATTAAAAAAATAGGTAAAGGGGTGGAAGCTTTAACTTTATACAAAATTTAATGAAAGATAAATTTATTCGCTTAAATAGCGTGAGTCCGATGAGCCTAAATTATGAGCTTGCTCGATATTCTAGTCATATTTTCAACACATTGAGAAGTTTATGATGTTAAAAAACACCTCAGCGGTTTATGGCACTGTTGCTAAATTTTTTCATTGGGTAATGGCAGCGCTGATTATCGCGATGTTTATTATTGCTTTTACGATGATCAACATTCCGGCATCGCGTTTGAGTCAAGCGTTATTTAACCTCCATAAAGCCACCGGCTTGTTGATATTCGGTTTATTAATGCTCAGATTGACCTGGCGTTTTATTAATAAAACACCGAAATTACCGCCTTCAATTCCGCTATGGCAGCGCCAATTGGCCAAGTTTAACATTACCGCATTATATCTATTAATGTTTGCGATGCCGATAACGGGATTTTTTTTGTCAACATTGAGTAATCACGCGATTAGTTTTTATGGTATTTTTACTATACCGGCTCTAGCGAATATTCAACCATTGTCCCAATTTTTTGCTAAAGCACATGAAATATTCGCCTATTTATTGATCGCCTCATTTACTTTGCATGTCATCGGTGCGTTTTATCATCCCGTTTTGCAAAGAATGTGGATATTACCTAAAAACCGAATGAAAATAACGGAGAATAACAAATGAATGTGTTGAATTTAAAAAAGCGTTGTTGGATAGCTAAAACATTGTCAAAAAGATGGACCTGCCTGCTATTCGCAATGTTGTCCCTCTGTAGCTTAATGTTGAGTCAGAATGCCTCAGCAGCACTGAATCTTGAATTAACTCGAGGGGTTGCGAATCAGCTACCGATTGCGATCATTCCTTTGACATGTAGCGAAACGTTTACGCCAGAAAACGATATTACCGAGGTCATTCAATCCGATTTAAGTCATAGTGGTCAATTTAAGATCACTCACGTAAAAAAAATACCGCCGTCGGATAAAGCGGCATTGGCGTATTGGCGAACTCATCATATTGATGATGTTATTTACGGAAAAATAACCGCGCTAGGCCAGGGAAAATATCGTGTTCATGTTAATTTAGTACAGGTTGCGCAAGGACGTAAGCAAATTTTAGCGCAACGGATGTTTACAGTGAATCACTCACAATTACGGGCACTTGCTCATCATGTGAGTGATCTCATTTATGAAAAATTAACCGGTGTGAAAGGGGTTTTTTCGACACGTATCGCTTATGTATTAGTGAAACGTGAGAATAATCATCGTATTTATAGTTTACAAGTGGCGGATATGGATGGACATAATGCCAAGCCTTTATTAACCTCCACACAACCTATTATGTCGCC
Organism: uncultured Gammaproteobacteria bacterium; assembly: GCA_949295795.1. Lineage (GTDB taxonomy): Bacteria > Pseudomonadota > Gammaproteobacteria > Diplorickettsiales > Diplorickettsiaceae > Aquirickettsiella. The sequence continues at coordinate 6,746 of CASFML010000007.1, forward strand.
CGCCTGGTCGCATGATGGTAAACGTATTGCCTATGTTTCTTTTGAAAGGATCATGCCGCGCATCTATATTCAAACCATTGCCAATGGTCAACGCCAATGCGTCAGTGATTATCCAGGGATTAATGGTGCACCCGCCTGGTCTCCAGATGATAAAACCTTGGCATTAGCCTTATCTAAAGATACGGCTACTCCGAAAATTTATTTAATGGATTTAGCTGATAAAAATTTACGTCAAGTCAGTTTTGGTTTTTCTATTGATACTGAACCCACTTGGTCAGCCGATGGTCGATCATTATTGTTTACTTCGGACCGTGGAGGTGGGCCACAAATTTACCAAATAAATTTACAATCTAAACGTTTACAACGCATTACCTTTGAGGGTAGTTATAATGCACGTGCTTCGTTTTCGCCGGATGGAAAAATGATAGTGGTACTCAATCGTGAACAAGGAATGTATAATATAGCCGTGCAAGATTTAGACGACGATACTTTATTAAACGTTACGCATTCAGGTTTTGATGCATCTCCTAGTTTTGCACCGAATGGACAAATGGTTTTATATGAATCAAAACCCAGTAGACAGGGGATGTTAGGCATGGCTTCAATCGATGGAAGAATTAATTGTCGCTTACCGACGCCTGAAGGTGATGTACAAGATCCGGTTTGGTCGCCTTTTTTATCGAGTTAACTTTTGAGAGGTGAGTTATGTTAATAAAAAAACTGTTAAAATTAAGTGTTCTGGCTGGGGCATGTTTTAGTTTAGGTGCTTGTTCAACGGCCGATAAAAATGAATTAGGCGAAACGTCGGCACTGCCCAGTCATGCGGACAGTGCGTTGACGCAAGGTGCAGGAGATGTGGGTAGCTTTTATGGTGATGAAAGCACCCATCCACTGCAGGTCGGAAATCAAGAATATTATTTTGACTTTGATAAAAGCGTTGTTCGCGATGAAGATAAACCTTCATTGCAAGTACAAGCCCATTACCTCATTAGCCATCCACAAGCTAAAATACTAATAACAGGAAACACCGACGAAAGAGGTAGTCGTGAATATAATATTGCTTTAGGTCGACGTCGCGCCCTCAGTGTACAACAATTTTTAATTGCCAATGGTGTCAGTGCAAGACAAATTCTAACGGTCAGTTACGGCGCAGAAAAACCAATCGCCTGTGGTCATAGCGAAGCGGATTATGCCAAGAATCGTCGCGCTGATTTACAGTATCAAACTCCGGTTATCACCAATAAGATGTAAATAGGAATTAACTATGTTGTCAAATTTATCCTTGAATAAACCATTTACATTGCAAAGTCGCGATGACTTATTAAATCAAAGGATAAATGCGCGCTTAGTTAAGTTGATGAAGATAAGCTTATGCTGCCTGGGTTTATTACTCAACTCATTTGCGTTTGCATTGGCACCGGTGGTTGATGCCTATGACGATGATGAGGATGAGGCGCCGGTAGCGGCGACTCATCCTGCAAGTCCATCGGTTCCTGCCAATGAATGGAGTAATGCTTCAGGTAGCAGCTCAGTTCCTAGCACAGTCTCAAATCCACCTCCACCGAGTGCGCCCGCCGTTCCCAGTAATTCTGCTTCTTTTTCGTTGGAACAGCGCGTCACAATTTTAGAACGACAAATTACTAATCTTAATCCTCTGTTGGTGCAAATGGATGATCTGCAACAACAATTACAAACCCTACAAGGCAAGATTGATTCCCAACAACATGCCATTAAAGTATTAGAAGAACAGATACGTAATCAATATTTAGCGTTAGAAAAACGCTTAGCGCCTAGAATTCGTCCGAGCACATTGGCTAGAGAAAAACCGGTTAATGTTTCTTCGGTCAATAATACCTTAAGTCCACGTCCCATCGTCGATATGAGTAGTGCCAAAAAACAGACCTCGAATGATAGAAAATCGATGCTGCCGAATTCCGCACCTACACCCGCGGCCGAGCGTGCCTATCAGGCGGCTTTTCAGTTATTGAAAACCAAGCAATACAATGAGGCCATCGAAGCCTTTGAAACATTCAATAAAAAATTTCCAAATGATCTGAATGTTGCCAATGCCGATTATTTTTTAGGTCAGTTGTATTTATTACAAGGACAAGCCGATGCAGCGATTAAGTTTTTTAATGGTTTTATGAATCGCTATAGCCTGGATGCGCGTGTTCCTGATGCGATGTTACAGTGTGGTTTAGCCTATTTTGCTAAAGGTGATAAAGCCAGGGCGATGGAATTGTTTGAAAAGATAATCCAACAATATCCAGATTCTAAAGC
>CASFML010000008.1 GCA_949295795.1 uncultured Gammaproteobacteria bacterium
AATATTTTCATATTCAGGATATAAATTAAATTCAGCTTTTTCTTCCTCGATAACGTTAAAGCCCGTTTCAAATTTACTTTTAATTTCATTAAATTTTTCCATAATAAATTTTTCCTTGTTTTATTTAACTATAGTTTAAATTAATTATAATACTTTTTTATTAAATATAAAAATTTATCAGAATAGAAAGATATTTTGTTGGAAATTATTTTTTAGTTGTTTAAATCTCTATATTAAAAAAAATTCCTGTCAATTCTGATGCTATTAATTAAAGAGCAGAGACATTTATGCGTCAGTAATGCTCAATAGAGAATCGCTTCAATATGCTAGAAGGAAATTTCGAAGCTTAAGTTAATGCATCTGATTTGGGCGATTTCACTATGTTCTATATAAATGAATGCAAATAAAACGTCCTTGTTACATTTGAGTTGAGCCTATAATGACTTAAAAAGCGTTCTTTTGTAGTTTTAATTCCAAATTTTCTGTTTCCGCTGGAATTGAGCAGCTAGAGCGCTTTCGATCAGGGAAAATGAATTAGGACCAGAAAATAGAGGCTCGGTACAATGATTGCTGGACTGTGGTGTTAATTGATTTTGTTCTGAAAAATTATTCTCGTGTAGAAATAAATTAATTGGCGTGGAATATCTGTCAAACTCGGGTCGATCGCCCCACTGGTTACCAGGTTGTTGTATTAATTCATTTTGTTCTTGCAAAGTCTGTGTTGGGAAAATCCGTTTTCCAAAGGCCGACCTTGCTCCACCACGCACCGGCCCATTCTGGGCTGCGCACAGTGGTTTCCACAATCAACTTGACGGGCGCGATGCGTTTCCTGCTTCGCCGTCAACGCCAGCCCTATCGCGGCCTACTCGACATCGCATTACTTTCGCTATGCTCTCCTTGTCTCGTCGAAGGTGTCTCTTCTGTTTTTTCATTTTCACATGAAGTAAAAAATATCCCATGTTTTGAATTTGAAATTGATGGTTGTAAATTTGTGGGCTCAAAGGGTAAAGATTTAATTTTTTTTACCATATTCTTTAGAACTGGACCAGGACAACTGAGTTGTACCATTAGTTTCCAGTTTGAGACGGGGAGTGGATTTTCGAATGTTTTGAAACCTAACGAATCATATATGTCTGTGCGTCCGCTTGCAGCAATTATAAAAAAACATTTTACCTGATTTACAAGAATTTCTTTTGTATGTTTCATCAAGTATCCAAGCAAAAAACTTTCACGCATAGCTTCATTCCCTTTGAAAAAATTTAATGGAATAGCTTTTTGATTCATTACTTCATCCGAAAGATAATAAAAACCATTACCCATATCAGTAGCTCTAATCATGCCAAAAATTTTATTCGTCTTCTTATCTACTAGAACGATTGGTGTTACAAAATCGTTTTCAAAACGAGATGCTTTGCCTTGTAGTTCTTCTTCTTTATATTCATCTTGTTTTGATTGTGTAAAATGCGCATGTTCTTCTAAAATTGAATTAACTTCACGATATCTTTCTTTTTTATTTGTTTTTGCTAATAAAGCTTTTTTAGATATTATAAAATCAAAATTATCCTCTAGGTACTGACAAGCTTTATCCCTATCCGCAATGAAATTCTTTGAGAAATTCTCTGATATTTCTAGAAGTTCATCCGGATTTGCAAATCTGAAACGATCACAACCAGATGAGTGAGGTGGGGTATAACCTGGTAAATCGTCTTTTTCTGATAGTACAATTAATTGTTTTGCTCCAATTTCATTTCTAAGCTTTTCAGATAAAGTTTGAAGAAATTCCTCCTTATTGCTCTTGTCCTTTAGAGAACGAAAGAGTTTGCTCTCGAAACTTGACATGAGTGTGTTATCAGTTGGGTCAATCGGCAACTTAACTGATGCGTCAAAGATGTCATGAATATGAATATAATGTGTGTAGCTTTTTTCAGTTATGACATCTACAATAATGCCATTTAATTTAAAAAGATTGATTGTTTCCATAACGTGCTCCATTTTTTTTACTTCTGAATAATTTGTTCTATTTAATGTTGCTCCTGAATTTTGAACAAAATAAGGAATAATTCCGATTGTAGATTGTTGATCCATAATTAATTGATTTAATAACTTTAAGTTTTTCATACCATTTAAGCAAGAAACTAAAGGATCATTTTCCTGACCTGGAGCCATCAAGGTTACAGCTTTAACATTTTTGATTATTGTATCTGATTTAATTTAATTAAAAATACTTCTCAAAAATTTTTCAGGAAAGTCTGACTTCAATAAATTTTTTTCCAATATAAAGTCTGAAGCATATAATATTTTTTCTGATGTATCATTACCAAGATAATGCGAATTCAAAGTTAATGTAGAAATAATTTGATTATCTTTTTTTGTATAAAAAATTAAAATATTCCCAGAGTTTGCTTTTGTTCTTAATGCATCAAAGCAATAACGATCTTCTAATTTTTTCTTTGCTGCTTCTTCTAATAAGCTTGGACGCATTTCAATCAAGCATTTTTTTTGGAATGATGAAATCGCAGAGATTAATTTATCAGAAGATTGTGCATCAATGGAAAAAACATCAATTCTTTCGCCTTGCTTTTCTTCTTCAAGAGTAGAATTGATCAGTAAATTTGCTTTAGCAACTAAAGTATCTGAATACCCGGGATGCCTCCCATTAATATATTGCAATAATTCATCTGAATAAACAGGACTTATAACAATGTAATATTTGCCATCTTCTTGTGATAGCTTATCTATAATCAATTGATATATTTCATTTCGCTCTGATTTAGATGTTGGTAGTCCATCAAGAAATACAAATCGTGTAGCTTCCAAATGATTGACAACTTCCAAAGCATTATAATTTTGTAATTTAATTGATCGATGTAGCATAAATTCGGATTAGGTTAAAAATAAAAGTTGGTCTTAATTATACCTGATCTATAAAATTTTAATCAAATTGGACACCTTTTTATTTAATAGTCATCTCTGGATGGATGAAGATTATCTAGAATACATTTTTCCATGCTTTTGTAATTCTTTAATAAGGAGTTTATTTTTTAAAGCAGGGGAATGGGGGCAAAGCAAGTAACCACTCAATTTTTTAAAAACCATGAAATTAATCAGGCTAAGAATGATGTTGGAAATTCACATAAGCAGATAGTTGGCTACTTACAATAATGATTAATAAATAGAAAAATTGATTTTTTATAATGCGTCGTGCAAAAGTCGCGCAAGAGAATTTAAGGAGTTAGTTAAAAATAGTATAAGTCTTTGCTTTAACTGGTGCCAACGAGACGAATCGAACGTCCGACCTACTGATTACGAATCGGAAACTTATATTGTAACTTATTGAAAAAACAACATTATTATAAACCGGACGATCCTTACAAATGTATAATAATGTCTATCCGTAAATTGTTCTGTCGCGCAAAAGT
>CASFML010000009.1 GCA_949295795.1 uncultured Gammaproteobacteria bacterium
AAGACGCAGACGGCTAAAAATAATCAAGTATTTTTTTTTAGTTCAAGGCGAATGATAGTTGAGCAACGCAATGTACTGGTAAGTACATGAGTAGCGGAAACTAGCATTTAACGCAGAAATAAAGAAAAAGACGCAGATTATACTAAGAACGTTGGATCGGAAAGCTAATAACATCCGATACCTTATTTGTTTTTGACATCAGCATGAGCAAACGATCAATCCCCAAAGCAACGCCAGCGCAATCAGGAAATCCATGTGCCAAAGCCGCTAACAAACGCTCATCGACAGGTACCGAAGGATAACCCAGTTGAGCACGACTAATGAGATCCTTTTCAAACCGTCGTCGCTGTTCGTTGGCATCAGCTAACTCATGAAAGCCATTAGCAAGTTCTATGCCATGAAAATAAACCTCAAATCGTTCCGCGACCGGACGAGCAGAAGTATTATTGACTATAGCTAAAGCAGCGAGGCTAACTGGATAATCATAAATAAAAACCAACTGTTGAGGTAATTTTGGCTCAATGACATGAGCCATTAAAAAATTTAAAAGATCCGCCAATGTAGTCAAACCTAAATTTTCAGCACTGACGCCAAAGTTAGCAAGACGAGCGGTTAAATCCTTAATAGAAGCTTGATGTGCATCGATATCAAGATAATGTTGAAAGACCTCAGCATAACTCAAACGTTGAGCAGTATCACAAGCGAGTATAGATCGTAACAAATCCTCCACTTCATCCATTAATTGATGATGATCATAGCCCGGACGATACCATTCCAATAGACTAAATTCAGGATTGTGATAACGTCCTGATTCGCCTTGATTACGAAATGCCTTAGAAATCTGGTAAATCGGACCCGATCCAGCGGCTAACAAACGTTTCATGGCAAATTCAGGAGAGGTTTGCAAATAAAATGTTTGTTGGTAATCAAGCTTATTCGAATAATATTGGGTTTGAAAACTATGTAAATACGGATCCGTTACTGTTGCTTGTGAAAGGAGTGGAGTTTCTATTTCTAAAACCTGGCGCTCAGCAAAAAACTGTCGAATGTTGCTTAAAAGTTTAGCGCGATGCCGCAGCATGGCTAAGGTGGTGGTTGGCTGCCAGGTCGTTTTAGTGTCTGTCATGTAGCTCAGTAGTTTCTGTGCTAAGGATTAAGCGTTTATAGACACGTTGCGTAATGAGACCTGCATCAAATTTGCGTTTGGCATCAACTGACATCGGTTGACCATATTCTTTTAACATCTGTCGAGTATTAGCACTAATGTTTTCGAGTTTAGAATCTAATAGGATGTCTCTTAATTTTTCATTAAAAACCAAAAATTCGCGTAAAGCGATACGTTTACCATCGGTACTGGGCACCAATTGCTGCCAAATGACAACACGTATGGTTTCGATAATGTCGATCATTCTGGCTTTAGCTTCTTCAGCCGGAAAGGAATTGACTAAACGTCTTAAGATTTCTGCCACGCCATTGCTATGTAAGGTTGTATAAACAGGATGTCCTGTTAATGCCGCTTCAATAGAAGCACTAATAGTTTCTGGATCGCGTGATTCTCCGACTAATATAAGCCGAGGTTTACGTCGCAAAGCATTACGTACACCCGCTGCGAAACTGGGTAAATGCCTTGGTATCTCGGATTGACTGACGATGGCACTCGGCATAGCGATTGAATCATAAACAAATTCTATGGGGGCTTCGTAAGTAAGTATCTTACGATTTGAATCTTGTTGTTCTGCGAGGTCGCGGATAATAGCGGCTAACAAGGTTGTTTTACCTGAACCTGTCGCACCGGTGACATAAACAATGCCTTGCGTAGGTGCCAAGGCGTCGATTAATTGGCTTTCTAAATTCAGATCCGACATCTTAGGTGGCGTACTCGGAATAGTACGGAAGCTTATTTGGATCGCATCATGACCTTCTACTAAACAGCCAGTGGCATTGACTCTGAAGCGGTAGCGTTCATTGCGATTCGGTCGGAATTCATAGTGAGTATCGATATCGACACCACTTAAAATTTGGGCACTGCCATTAGGTCCATAGATAAGATTGAGTGTTTCAGCGACTTCGGTATTTGATAATTTACGCTGCGTGATACGGTACAAGCGACCATAACTTTCTGCAAAGACCGGCTCGCTCGTTTGCAGTGTGATGTCTGATGCGCCTAACCTTTGGCAGTGAATGAGCAGTCGCGCTAGACAAGCCGAAGTGAAACGGACTGGTTCATCGGGAAGTAGATGCGCTGTCATCATGCGTCACGATGGATTTCCATCGACCCGGATTAGTTTGTAATTTTGGTAATGAAGTAATACGCAGTATTTGATCATTAATATGTAAATCAGAACTATCACCGGTAACGCCGAGATCAGTATGTGCAACAAAAGGTTTACTGACCATCCCTTTCAACAATAAATTTCGATAGAGAGCCATCCCGGTGTAATCACGGGTTAAACGCGCTAAGTTATCACTAAAGATAGCATTGGCTTGATTAATACCATCCTGCCAGCCCAATGTCGCATATTTTTTCCATACGATACGCTCTTCAGGTGTTTTTGGTAAAAAAGCCGGTAAGGGTAATTCGGGATGTTGGTAATCCATCCAAATATAATTACGCCATTGCGGTGGTGCCGTTGTAAAGCGTGCTTGGCTAATGATTTGGTAAGTACGATCGTCTATACGTAAGGTTTGCCCATCAGCAAGTTTGAGTGAATTATTACCTTGGACTAACACGGGAGGGATAACGTTGTGATCGAGTAAAATTAAATTAAAATTAAAAATACGATCGAGTTGTGATGAATTTTTTGTTAAAATTTGGTTAATATGCTCAGAGCGCCAAGCTAAACCGGCTTGAGCCCCGATACTCATCGCAATATCTTGTAGGGCCTGTGAACGCAAGGCCGTCATCTGCTTCTTATCCTTGGTGACCTGGGCATGTAAATCTTGTAATTGAGTTAAATTATCTAAACTACCAACGGTTTTATAATTGGGTTGAGTAGTACTGCAAGCGCTAAGAATCGCGCAAAGGCTTAAACCAGCGAATAAACGTATGCTTTTTTGCTGCATATCACTATGCTTTGCAATTCGCAAAAAAAGGTCGAAATATTTTTTAATATTTTGCATAACGTAATTCAATCGTCTTAATACCTGGATAAACAATGATATTGGCTTTTTTTCCTGCCTGAAGATTGGCGTTACGGATGATATAGTTGAGTGGCGTATTTTGTGAGGAAATAGTCACTAAAACCGGAACCGCTGGATGTTTTCCAATAATCTCTAAATGGTAATGGGCAAGTTTGGCGATACGCTGTAATAGCGGTTCTATAGGACCTGACCAATCAACCGAAGCGATCGTTTTTTCTAATCCAGAAGAGCTAGGATAAGGCAATGGTTTGCTAATTGGAGGACTAGAGGCCTTTTCTAATTCTTTTAATTCATTTAATGATTGACTCACCGAACGGGCTGCTTCAGCGAGCTTAACTGAGGCATCATCAGAGCCATTAAGTGAAGGGGTCATGGAGTTAGGTAAATTTTGTGAAGCACACCCTGATAGTAGACTCACAAAAAGCGCGACTGTTATTTTTTTCATGCTTATCTTATTTTAGATAAAATTCTGTACCCTACAGATGCATTGAAACAAGAAGGTAATGTAAAGTCAAGATAGGTCTCTCAGGGGGGTGCTTGGACGAGGGCATAGTGTACCTGGCCGGCGGTTTTAAAGCGTTGAATTTCCCAATTTTCCGGCAATAAGAGGTTTTTAAGTGAAGCTTCGGCTTCGAGATATATCAGACTATCAGGCGCTAAGAGACCTTCTTTGACTAACCAGACGCAGACCCAGCTCAGCAAATTCTGCTGAAAAGGCGGGTCTAAAAAGACAATATTGAATAGCGGTAGGTTTAATGAGTGGGCTTTAAAAGGAAATTGCGCCTGGTAAACCTGGGCCTGTTTTTCAGCGTGTAGTTGCTTAAGCTGGGTTTTTAAATAGGAGACTAATAGCTTAGATTGCTCAATAAAGGTCACTGATTTAGCATGACGAGAGAGGGCTTCAAAGCCTAAAGCGCCACTCCCGGCAAATAAATCTAAGCAATGGGCGTCAGCCAGATAGGGACCTAACCAATTAAACAAGGTTTCACGGATGCGATTAGGTGTCGGACGTAGACCTGGCGTCGCGGGAAAATGAAGTTTTCTGCCGCGCCACTGACCACCGATGATCCTGACTTCGCCTTTTTTCATGGAGTTGACTCAAGGTTACCTGCGTGCATAACGAAAATTTTATGGTTCGTGATTAAGCGAATCCTTATTGATTGCGTAAGATTAGAAAAGTATTATAAGCGCTTTCAATTGACTGTGCCTAGATTATGTTTAAATTTTTAAAACGTAAAGAATCTCAAGTTGAGGTTTCTAATGAAGAAGTGTTACTTAACCGTAAAAATAATTTTTTTAATCGCATAAAAAATGGGTTACAAAAAACTCGTCATCAGTTAACCGAGAGTCTTGCTAATTTAGTTTTAGGTAAAAAAAAGGTTGATGCAGATTTAATTGAGGAAGTGGAAGATTTGCTTTTAACCGCCGATGTCGGACCCAGCGTGACACAAGACATTATTCAGTTGTTAAGCCTGAAATTAGCACGAAATCAATTAGCTGATGGTCAGGCGGTTTGGGAGGTATTACAGCAGCAATTAACTGAATTACTGCGACCTTGTGAACACGCTTTAACGATAAATTCCGAACATAAACCCACCGTTATTTTAGTGGTCGGTGTGAATGGTGTGGGTAAAACCACAAGTATTGGTAAGTTGGCTCATTATTTGCAGAAACAAGGAAAGCAGGTGATGTTAGCAGCAGGTGATACGTTTCGAGCCGCAGCTACTGAGCAATTAACCATTTGGGCCGAGCGCAATCATATTCCAATCGTGGCACAACATCAGGGTGCAGATAGTGCTTCAGTTATTTACGATGCCTTCCAAGCAGCTAAAGCGCGAAATATTGATGTGTTAATTGCTGATACTGCAGGTCGCTTACATACCAAGAATAATTTAATGCAGGAATTGCAAAAGGTAAAAAAGGTCATCAGTAAATTGGATGCGACAGCGCCTCATGAAATTATGCTAATACTGGATGCGGGCACTGGTCAAAATGCTTTAGTGCAAGCTGAAGCATTTAATGAAGCACTCGCCTTAACCAGCCTGATGCTAACTAAATTAGATGGTACGGCTAAAGGCGGCGTGATCTTTGCTATCGCGAAAAAATTAGCATTACCGATTCGTTTTGT
>CASFML010000010.1 GCA_949295795.1 uncultured Gammaproteobacteria bacterium
AATGACATTGTTGTAATTCTTTATTAGTAAGGCCACAGCGTTCTCTTCCGAATACAACCGCTACCTTTTGTTTTGGATTAAGTGCAATTTTTTCTGCCGCGACTCGAGCATTAAAAGATATCCAATGAAGTTCCCGAGTACGTGTACTAGTTCCAAAGACTAAATGACAATCTTGCAACGCAACTGATAAACGATCAACAACGACCGTATCCGCCAAGACATCAATCGCATGACTCGCACGCACCGATGCATTCACATGAGGAAAAGACTTAGGTTCAACAAGATAAAGTTGAGTTAAACCCATAGTTTTCATCGCACGAGCAGTCGCTCCAATATTGCCAGGATCGGTTGGATTCACAAGTACGATACGAATCTGTGAAAAAGACATGATTTTTTCTATAAACCTTTCAACATAGGTCTTTTATACTTTATAACTTTAGCTTTTAAAGCTGGTTTATAGCTAAAGATATTTTAGAAGCATAAGCTATGGTATCATCTTATACTTTATAAAAATATAGTATTAGTTTTAACTCGACCATCAATACCCATGCACCCTTTTTTAAAAATCGCCGATCGCGCTGCCCGCCGGGCAGGCAAGACTATTCTAGACGGTTTAAATCGTCTAGACCGAATTTGTATGCAGCATAAACAGGACAATCGCGGCGTTGTCACTGAAATCGATCTAAAAGCAGAAGAAATTATTATCGCTGCTATCCAAGAAGCTTATCCCAGTCACGGGATTATTGCGGAAGAAAGCAAGCCCATTCACGGTGATAAATATACTTGGATTATTGATCCACTTGATGGAACCTGTAATTATGTTCATGATTTTCCACATTTTGCGATATCTATCGCTATTAAAAACAATGAAAAAAATCATATCGAACATGCCTTGATCTATGACCCTTTACGTCAAGAAACCTTTACCGCAACGCTAGGTCAAGGTGCTTATTTAGCTAACACCCAACGTTTTCTCCGTCGTTTACGCATCAGTTCACGTTCCAGTATCCAAGAATCCTTAATAGGAATCACTATCCCAAGCCGAGGATTTAACACACTGAGTGACTCCATTAATAAAGAAGCCTTACGTACCATGATGTCTCAAGCCAGTGGTATACGCCGAACCGGATCGGCAGCACTTGATTTAGCTTATGTGGCCGCAGGTCGTTTAGATGCCGCTTTAGAACTTGAAGTTGCCCCCTGGGATATGGCTGCGGGCGTGTTATTGGTTAAACAAGCGGGTGGTGTTGCTTGTGATCTAAAAGGCGGTGAAAACTACTTTGAAACTGGACATATCCTGGTCGCTAATCCCAAGCTCTCCACTTTAGTATTACGAGCTATCAGTAGTTCTATTTAGCTTTAACTGGCTATTTTGGTGTAATGATTTTTTAGCAAATTACAACTGTCTTCTTTCATGATAATTTGATTCTGGTTAATCTGATTCTGATAGCAAGGCTTTTGAAAAAACGAAGCTTTATTGGGTTCAAATTCTAACTGAAATAGTTTAGTTAAAATTTCATTTATCCAATTCTTAATAGCTTCCATAATTGATATTTTTCTTTGATTTAAACACTTTTGCAATACTGGGTTTTTGCATTCAAATTCCGGTTGCACAATACCATGCCAAAATTTCAGCTCCCGAATCTCTTTCTCTTCGAATAAGCTTATGTAATGTGTTAATTGTGCTTTTATGAGGTAATCTCCTTTTTTTGCGACTAAATGATTTTGTTCTTCTGGGTCTTTAATCTCAGTAAAAAAGCATTTTTCTTGAATAGTCAAAACCTGCTTATGCTTATCAAAACCGATATGCACTTCTTTTTCAGTGCTTTTTGGAAAAAAGGCTTTACTGTTATTATCTGGCAAACTCATTTTTTCATTTAAGATTGATTCAAACCCATAGAGCAAACCACCCTGATGAAATAATGCATTTGCAAATTTTCTCCAACTAGGTAAATGTTTTTCATCAGCATCTTTAAAGCAATATTCATTCCATAACCTGACTAGATCCCTTTTTTGAATAGGATTTAGATAATTGACAGTAATTTGCATCTCTTGAAAAATTTTTTCTAACGGCTCACCATTTATAAAAATACGCCGATAATCCCGACTAAAATCTCCTATCACCTGTGTATCATCCGCAACAAAAAACTTAAAACTGTTAACATCACAAATAAAGGTCGTCATTGTTTATTTTCCTTACGATATCTCTTGTATTTTATTGGTTATTTTCTTCAAAAGTCAGTAGCTTTTTGGATTTTTTCTGTGTCAGAAATTTCACGATTTAAACAAGCTTTTTATAGGATACAAAACACCGAAGCTCCTCTAAGATAAATCAAAAAAACACATAGGAATTAGGGCCTGTCATCGATAGTCTTAACTGAAGGTAAAAAATTACGCCGATCTAAACCGAGTGCAACAGCAATAGTTCCTGCCACATAAATCGAAGAATAAGTTCCTACGACAATTCCTATGACTAATGCTAAAGCGAAACTATGTATCATCGTTCCGCCAAAAACACACAGTGAAAGCACAACCAACAACGTAGTAGCCGATGTCATAATGGTACGTGATAAGGTTTGATTAATAGACAAATTAACCACCTCCACGGCCGTTCCTTTGCGAAGCTTACGAAAGTTTTCACGAATCCTATCAAAGATAACAATCGAATCATTCAGTGAATAACCTATTACTGCCAAAATAGCCGCTAATGCAGTGAGATTAAATTCAATACCAAACAAAGAAAATATTCCTAAGATTACGATAGGATCATGAATCAGCGCTATTGCAGCGCCTACTGCAAATCGATACTCAAAACGCAGCGCAATATAAATCATAATACCTAAGAGTGCAATAAAAACAGCCAGCGCACCTTGGGTTGCTAATTCACGTCCTACCTGAGGACCTATATATTCAACTTGTTTTAATTGTGCCCCCGGTAAAGCCTTTATAATTTGTACGCTTAAATCATGTTGGGTCGTATGTTGCTGGGGTGCCAAACTTATCAGTACATCACGTGAAGTTCCGTAACTTTGCACTAATATATCGTTAAATCCTGCTGTTTCTAATTGTTTCCTTAATAAAGGTATATCTGCTGTATGGTTAAAAGAAACTTGTAATTGACTACCGCCTGTAAAGTCTAAGCCCCAATGCAAACCTTTGACGATTAAGGAGCCCACTGAAATAATAATTAATAGTAAA
>CASFML010000011.1 GCA_949295795.1 uncultured Gammaproteobacteria bacterium
ACATAAAATCTGTTAACGACACATCAAATACACTGTTGGTAGGAAAGCGCAGTGCAATAGACAGTGTATCGTCATCGTTTAAACCCAAGGTTTTATTTTGGTTTTCTCCAAAAATAAAAGGAATAGTCATCATCGAATAAGCAGCATTTATGGTAACCGTCTTGATGATTTTTTCTTCTAAGGGACTTCCTCCCTGACCATAATTTTTGATTAATAATAGTGTTGCGGTTAGCGTATTCCCGGTGTTGGTTTGTGCGGCAAATGAAAACGTATAAGATTCTTTATTAGAAGCAAAGCGATTCACATTACGAAAGCTAATTCTTAAGTCTTTGAATAGATCACCTGCACAGGATAGTTGATTTTCAATCCGAATGGCATAACGAGGATAACCCGAAGGATTACTCACACTGGATCCAAACCGTTCGAAAACGACTAAATCTTTAGCGGTAGAATGTTCTGGCCTCTGAAAAGTCCATCCACCCGGTGCAAGATAAGTAATTGCTTGGTTAATTTCACCAATAGCTCTAGTTTCTTGAGCGGGAATAGTGTTATGTAATAAAAACTGGCCATTAGGGATTAAATTAATTAAATCCTTTTCATTGTTATTTTGTTCAATTGATATATTAGGCCAAGCTTCACGGGTAAATTGTAACTGACCATCCATACTTTCTACGGTGATGTAATAAAGTTCAACATTTCCTTGTTCGTCATAGGGAAAATAATAAGGCAAAACATTGTTGCCATTGGCATCTTGTATGGTACCGACAGCACTTAAACGTAAAGGATTCGTTAATGCAACATAAGTGTGCGAGGGATCACCACTCAAGGTATAGATAGGTTTTAATACCGTGCGTTGTTTATCTTGATAAAAAGTGATGATGCCATTGGCTAACGGTAAACCTGATTTTTTATCAATATAAGCATGTTCCAATGCGGGAGCTACGATATAACGTGAATCTAGATTCATAATGCTTCATTATTATTAGGATTAAGTTGATTGGCAATTAAGCTTTTCATGAGTAACTGATAGGGAACTTTTAAATTTTTTATTTGTTGAGTCGCATAAGGATTAGCTGCCAGATCAAGTAGTTTGGGCAAGACATAATGATGAGCAGCCCCACCACCCACTAATCCACCGAGTGCACCGAAACCACCGGGATGAGCTAATTCACCCAATCCTGCGCCCGCTAGTAAACTCGCGAGTTGACTGGTCATTTTTCCGCGATTCATTTTGTTCTCAAGTTGTTTATGAGCCATTTGTAAATAATGATCTGAAGGTAACGACTCCTTTTCAGACAGAATCGTTAAAACATTATTTAATTTTTTTGGCGTAGAGGTTTTGATATCGCCTTGTGCTATTTTTGAAATAAAACTTTCTGAGTGATACGGAATAACGGTATTTTTGTAAAACTGGGTTGCTTGTTGGTATTGATTAAATAAATCAGGATGAGTTTGCTGTAGAAAGCTGTTCATATCGGTTTGTAAAGCAGCGCGCGCTTGTTTTAGATCAGCAATGGCATTATGGGTATGAATATCGATATGTTTACTCGTTGATAATTGCCCTATCTTGGAACCTAATTGACTTTGTAGTTGATGTGCCTTTTCTAAACTAGAATTACTTGTAAAATCTTGGTGTAGTTCTTTTAATTTTGCATCATAATCTGTGGATATATCTGGGTGTAATTCGGAATAAGTTTGAGCCTTTATTTTTTCAGATCCAATGTTTCCTAAAACCGATCCATACTGATTTTTAGCGTCTGCCTTACTGTTTTCATACGCATTTTTAATCGAAGTCATTAATTTATTGGTAAAAGCTTGTGGATGAATAAATTCTGCTGCCTGATGAATTCCTTTTAATGCCAGTGGAACAGACTCACCGACTCCTGCCCATAACGCACCTTTTGCCGTACCTTCCATTCTATCGTTAGGATTTTCTAATGCACCTGCCATTGAAGTTCCTAACAATCTTCTTGCCATACCGGGTAAACCTTCGCCACTAAGTGATTTAGCGAGTTGGCCTATCAATGGCAAACCTTCACTGGCAGCACGCGCGGCATTCAATGCTTCACCACCACCGATGAAACCCAATAAATTTCCAGCGATATCACCTATCTTTCCTGATAATCCTTGTGAATTGGGCGCGTGAGGAACATGACTGTAAGGTAAATTCGCTAAACTATTTTGTAGCGCACCACCCGCTCCTGCTAAAAAATTAAAAATGGGATTATGCTGATTTATTTCGGAATTAGAATTTGACTTACTTTCTAATTGTTTTAACACTTCAGGATCATTGACAGGTTTCATTGTTCATACCATTGTCCTTGAATCTTATGATAGGTCTTACCGTTGATGGTTTTTGTTGCATCAACAATAGGATTAAATGCTTTAATACGATGCATCGGCGTTAAAGGGGAAGCGGCAGTTTGTACGGATTGTGCGACTAAATTTAAGGTTTTACCGAGTTGATTCAGTTGTAGAATAAATTGCTCGGGATTAGAGGTTAAGGCATCGGCTGTTTTATCAAACATATTTTCTAGGATCTTACGTTGTGCATCGGTTGCACCCATTTGATCCAAGGTTTTAATGCGGCTTTCAATCAACGGTAAGGTTTGACGTTTAAAAGCAATATAATCTTCATAGGCTTTGGGATTCGTTTGTGACAATACCGCTAAAGCGGCTTTTCCTTTACCGGTTGCACCTGCATAAAGGCTTGCGTTTTGTGCTTGTGATTGAAAGCTCGGATCATTAAAGATTCCTTCAACTTGAATCCCTCCTTCATATTGTCTGCGTGTCGCAAGTGTTGTTAAGGCATTGTTCGCAGAAAGTTGATTGGCTAATTGGGTTTGGCGAATGTTATCTGGCGTTTGTTGTGAAAAGCGGGGAGATAAAGTTCTAGGTGAATTATTATTCAGTTCAGGTAAATATCTTTTTAATAATTCAGGCGTAATAAAGTTACTATTAGTTTGATTACCTAAATCCACTAGCATTTGATTGTAGTGATCTTGGTTTTGTGCGATCCAAATTTGCCGTGCAGCCGGTGCCATGGCTTGTAAAGCTCTCGCCATTTGATACGCTCCACCAAAACGTGATCCGATTTGAGAGGCTTGTTGGGCTTTTATCAGTGCATCTAAGGGTGCTAATTGCGTTGCTTGTTTGGTTTTTTCTGTTTGAGCGTGCAAATAGGGTATTTGTGCTGATTGATAGGCCAGCTTGGTTTGCATGGTTTCTGGCGCAAACTGTAATTGGATGTGTGATAAAGCATTGGCTAATTGTTGTTTCTGTAAATTCTCTTGTTCATTGCT
>CASFML010000012.1 GCA_949295795.1 uncultured Gammaproteobacteria bacterium
AGCCTGGTCAGCGTTTACGCTTAAACGATCTATATCAAGATAGTCTGTCTTTAGCTTTGAATCAGCTATTGAATAGTTATGAAGGCACCATTTTAGTGGTGACGCCAGATACTCTCATGGCAAATCGGCTAGAAGCCACGGTAAGGTTTTTTTCACCAGATTCAACCATCCTTAATTTTCCTGACTGGGAAACATTGCCTTATGATCATTTTTCACCGCATCAAGATATTATTTCTCAAAGACTTGCAACCTTAGCGCGACTACATGATGCTAAACGAGCCTTGTTGCTAGTACCCATCACTACCTTGATGCAGCGTATTGTCCCTAATAATTACATTCAAGCAACGAGTCTGTGTATAACTTGCGGCGAAAAAAAATCGATTGAGGATCTGCGAAAAAATTTACAATTAGGGGGCTATCATTGCGTTTCACAAGTTTTAACGCGGGGTGAATTTGCAGTGCGCGGTTCAATTCTAGATATCTTTCCTATGGGTAGTGATTTGCCTTTTCGCATTGATTTTGCCGATGATGAAATTGATAGTATTCGGCATTTTGATCCAGAGACTCAGCGCTCGATAGAAAAAATTCAAAAAATAAATTTACTTCCTGCACGCGAGTTTCCTTTATCTGAATCAGCCATTAATTTTTTCCGTCAACAATGGCGCGAAAATTTTATAGGTAATCCTTTAAATTGTCCTTTGTATGAAGCCGTCAGCGAGGGGCGCGCACCACCTGGAATAGAGTATTATCTGCCTTTATTTTTTTCGCAGACACAATTATTGATTGATTATTTGCCAAAAAAGAGTTTAGTTTTACAAATTAATAATGTTCAGACTCCAGCAGAAAATTTTTGGAGAGAAATTAATGAACGATATGAGCAACTTAGACATGATGTAGAGCGACCGATATTAACGCCCAAGCAATTATATGTTGATACCGATACCTTATTTACCCAATTAAAAGAATTCCCAAAGGTTTTATTACAACAAACGCCAGGGACAACGGTTGATGCTCATCATGCCTTAGTAAAAAAATTTCCTAACTTATCGATAGATCATAAGCTTGAATATCCTTTAGAGCATTTGCAGGCTTTTCTCGATGATTTTTTAAAAAATCCACAAGCTAGAATTTTATTTTGTGTAGAAAGTGCGGGTCGTCGGGAAGTATTGTTGGATTTACTCAATAAATTTTCTATTGAAGTTTATCGCTGTGAGACTTGGCAAGAATTTCTCAGTGTTTCAGAACCTATTTCTATCATTGTTGCGCCATTAGAAGAAGGGTTCTATTTAGAAAAACCACCTTTGGTATTAATTAGTGAAGCACAATTATTTGGTAATCAGATTATTCAAAAACGCCAAACTAAGACCAAAGGTTTAGATGCACGTACGATTATTCGTAATTTAGCAGAATTGACCGAAGGTGACCCGGTTGTTCACATTGATCATGGTGTTGGACGGTATCGAGGTCTACAACACTTAAAAATAGATGATCAGGAAAATGAATTTTTAATAGTAGAATATGCACGAAAAGCCAAGTTATATGTTCCTGTTGCGTCGCTTAATCTAATTAGTAGATATAGTGGCAGTGATAGTGAACAGGCTCCGTTACATCAATTAGGTTCAGATCAATGGGAAAAAGCAAAACGTAAAGCGGCTGAGCAGATGCGCGATGTTGCAGTGGAATTACTCGATATTTACGCTCAACGTGCAACGCACAAGGGTTATGCTTTTCATCTTCCCGAGCATGATTATCAAGCATTCGCAGCACAATTTCCCTTTACAGAAACACAGGATCAAGAGCAGGCTATCCAGCAAGTTATCAAAGATATGACTTCGGAACGTACGATGGATAGGTTAATCTGTGGGGATGTCGGCTTTGGTAAGACTGAAGTTGCGATGCGCGCTGCATTTTTAGCCGTGCAATCTAATAAACAGGTTGCCATACTGGTTCCAACCACATTGTTAGCCCAACAACATTATCAAAACTTTAGCGATCGTTTTGCTGAATGGCCAATACAAATTGAAATGATTTCACGTTTTCGTAGTGCTGCGCTCCAGAAAAAGATTCTTGAACGTTTACAGATGGGGAAAATTGATATTCTGATAGGTACACATAAATTATTAAGTAAAGAATTACAGTTTTCCCGCTTGGGTTTATTGATCATTGATGAAGAACATCGTTTTGGTGTGCAACAAAAGGAATGGTTAAAGGCCTTACGTGCCGAAGTTGATATTTTAAGTTTAACCGCGACTCCTATCCCGCGCACCTTAAATATGGCTTTATCGGGTTTACGCGAATTATCCATCATTGCCACACCGCCAGCGCGGCGCTTATCAATTAAAACCTTTGTACAAATGCGAAATGCGAGCTTGATTCGTGAAGCAATCTTGCGCGAATTACTTCGTGGCGGCCAAGTTTATTTTTTACATAATCAAGTTGATAGTATAGAAAAAACTGCAAGAGAATTAGAAATATTGGTTCCCGAAGCACGAATTCAGGTAGCGCATGGTCAATTACGTGAAACCCAACTTGAACGGGTGATGTCGGATTTTTATCATCAGCGTTTTAATGTGTTGGTTTGCACGACGATCATTGAAACCGGAATTGACGTCCCATCGGCTAATACTATTATCATTGATCGAGCTGATAAATTTGGTTTAGCGCAGCTTCATCAATTACGTGGACGCGTAGGTCGTTCACATCATCAAGCCTATGCTTATTTAATGACGCCACCAAAAGAAATAATGACGCGCGATGCTATAAAACGTTTAGATGCCTTTACTTCTTTGGAAGATCTTGGTGCTGGCTTTACTTTAGCTATGCATGATTTAGAAATTCGAGGAGCAGGTGAGGTATTAGGTGAGCAGCAAAGTGGCAATATGCACTCCATAGGTTTTTCAATGTATATGGAATTACTTGAGCAAACGGTAGCTGCCCTAAAATCAGGGAAAGAACTTGCATTAAAACCACTTAGTAGCGCTGTCGAAATTGATTTGCAAATCTCCGCCTTAATTCCAGAAGATTATCTATCCGACGTGCACACGCGCCTAGTATTGTATAAACGAATTGCGCATGCAAAAAATACTGTGGAGTTAGAGCAACTCCAAATTGAAATGATCGATCGCTTTGGTTTATTGCCCCAAGCATTAAAAAATCTATTTCAATTAAGTGAGCTGAAATTACTTGCACAAAAAATAGGTATTAAAAAGATTGTAGCCGGATCTCAAGGAGGTCGAATTGAATTTAATGAAAATCCTACTATCAATCTTCAAGATGTCCTTCATTTAATTCAGAAACATCCAGATTTATATAAACTTGATGGTCCTAAGCATTTACGATTTAATTTCGTCCAGCCTACTTCTGAATTAAGAATAAAAAATATTTTTAATTTATTAAGAAAGTTTGTATAAATATTTTTTAGTATGCTAAATTTATACATCTTTTTATCCTTCTAATTAGGAATACAATGCATTTTCCAAATTTATAGCTCAAGCGTTATCAATCAGTGCGGCATTCTTAGGTTCAATCTGATTTTTCAAAAAAAACTTGTCCTAGCTCACACATGATTAACGACCAAATAGCTACAAATGAACCTATGAAGTTTTCAGGCTTTCACTATCGTGATAACAATAATAGAGTTATACAAAACTACTCTGGGAATCCTATAAAAAAACTAAATACTGTTTTTATTTAAACCGAGACCAATAGAGTCAATGCCTCGGCGAGCTGTAATTATGAAGATATCAGGGGTAATTATTTTACTTTAGTTATGACCCAAATTTGTTAAACGTTTAAATAATTCTAAATTGAATAGTACTTAGTGGAGTTCTTTTTTTGGTGGCGGTTTAAAAGATTGTGGCTATAGAGGCATGTCCGAAGAAAAAATTCGTGAAGAATGTAGCTTTTCAATGAAAAGTAAATAAATTTTTTTATAGAAAATATTTCTAATTTTTATTATTATTAATTTTTTAATATTTAAAAATTTATAAAAAATACCAATTAAATTTAAAAGGATTTAGATTAATGAGAATATTAAATTTTTCAAATTTAAGCTTATTATTTACGACTATTGTGCAAACATTAGCAGGCTTTGCTTGCCCTAGTATATCAACGATTAACACCAAAATAGCTGAAAATACTACAATGCGATTTTCGCT
Source organism: uncultured Gammaproteobacteria bacterium (assembly GCA_949295795.1). Lineage (GTDB taxonomy): Bacteria > Pseudomonadota > Gammaproteobacteria > Diplorickettsiales > Diplorickettsiaceae > Aquirickettsiella. Next base: position 4,158 of record CASFML010000012.1, read on the forward strand.
TACTGAAGGGCCTTCGTATACGAGAGGAGAGGTCTTATTTCGTTACAAAGGCACTAACAATAAAATAGAAAAATTTTATAAAGGAAATAGTAAGATAGATAAATTTATTGGAGCATATTTTTTTCCAGATAGCCCAGAAATACCGGGTTCTTTAATCTGTACATATAAACAAGCAAACAATAAATTTTTTCTTTTGGCCATGACAAAAGAAAAGCTTAGATGTGTTGATGAGGGAATGCTTGCAAATGATATAAATAGTAATTGGCAAGCAATCTCCAATACCGGATTCTATGCTTGTGGGAACGATAGGGTAGTCAAAGAAGATGCTTGCCAGTTTCCTCTTAAACTCAGTTGAGTACTCTTTTTAAGAATATTTTTTTTATCCTGAAAAAATTTGAATCGCAGTTTTTAAGTTATCTCGATTTACATAATTTTCACATAAGCCTGATTCCGTAGTTGACGTAACCAATTTTTCAATGCTTGTTGAAATTTACGTTGAAAAACTAACTGAGCGGCTTGCTCACGAGAAACATTTTGTGATGTTTGTAGTTTTTGTGCTCTTCCTAGAACTTGTACAATATGCCAGCCAAATTGTGTTTGAAAAGGTAAGCTAATTTGATTGATGGCTAATTTTTTGATTTGTGCTTCAAAAGCGGGGTCAAACACACCGGGTAAGGTCCAACCTAAATCTCCTCCTTTATAGGCAGAACCGGGATCTTGAGAATACTTTTTTGCAAGCTCAGCAAAATTACCACCACGTAATATATCA
>CASFML010000013.1 GCA_949295795.1 uncultured Gammaproteobacteria bacterium
AAATAAATTGTCTCCAACAATAGATAAAAGTAATTATTTTACCCGAGAGCCATCATTATTTTCTTATGCAAGTGAAAACAAAAACTTTGGTCGGATTAGTATGGGTAATCAAAAAAATATTCAGCGAACCCCGGGCCATGGTTCTGGTAATTCTGCAAAATGGAAAAAAAAGATAAGAAGAATGGCTTCCGCCAATTTAGATTGGGATGGTCATACAGGTAACGTCTCTAGGCGCCAGCAAGGTAAACATCCACTTTCATTTTTTGCTCTACCCAGCAGAAAGGATACGAAGGTATTTAGCAATGTTAGATCAGATTTTAATGCAGTGATTTTTAGCTTAGATTTTGATGGATGTTTAGATAGTGTTTTCAAAGATAAAAATAAATATTCCCAATTTAAAGCTTATATCATACAACATATAGAATCTATGATAGAAAAAAATCCAGATGAGAAAATTAAAATTGAAATTCTTCTAGGTACACAGCGACAAAGCATCGCTGAGGAATTTCGCATGCTCATGGGAGGAAGTTCCATGTGTCCTAGCACCTATCTAAGGTTTACTGAAGATTTAAACGAAGTATTTGAAAATAATCGCGTTCAAATCAACCTTAATAAATTTTTGTTAGGAGATATGTTTAAAAACCTCGAGTCTGGAAGCACATTTAATCAAATGATGGAATTAGAAAAAGAAAACAAACCAAATCTTGATAAGAAAATAGAAAAAATAGAAAAATCAGCAAGACTTTGTACTTAATTAATAAATTTAAAAACAAGCTTGGCGATAGTTTTACTGAGCATTCCATAGAGCATTCTAAACTTTTGTTAATCTACATTCAAATGCATTATTTATCTGATCTATATGGAGAAAAATTCAGAATTAATCTGCAATTTTTTGACGATAAGAAAGTAGACATCCTTTTTAAATTAAAGTATTTTTTTGAAAAACACTTAGAGTGGATACCTAATAATATTAAGTTATCTTTATTTCATTTTTCAAAAAAACAAACTCCGCCGAAAAAAGAGGGCGAATTACAAGGTACTGGTACTGTTAATTTAGATTATGCTAACCATATGAAAGATCTTTGGACTAGTTTTAGTAACTATCAAAAAACTTTAGAAACTGAAGTAGATGTTAGAAAATTTAAGTTTATTGACTATTGTGATATGGTTAATTTCCCTAATTCATCGCAAAATGATGTGGGATTAAGTTGTCCCAAGCTTTCTAGGAGTTCTTAGTTCATTTAATAAAATTTTACTTATTTCAAAAATATTATCCGTGTCGGACTTAGATAAGTTTGATTTGTAAAAAAATCTGCTATCAAATTCAAAGTATCTAAACTGAGTTCTATAACTCAATTAGAGTAGACCGTGATGTCTTTTAGCTTTACTTAACAAGAAGGCTTCCCGCCCATTTCACGCGGTGAAAACTAGCCATGACCTCACTTTTCCATCGTCTCTTCGAGTCTTGTAAAACTGAGGCCATGGCTATTGGGCGGGCGTGGGTGAATCGAATAAAAACTAAAAGCAAGAGAGAGCTGAATAAAAAATTTATGAGCAACCGGGCTCTGTGACGAAATCAATTACACAGTGTGGCATATCTAGCTCTATTTTGTATCATTGGCTAAAACGTTATAAACAAAAGGGAGTCTTAGGAATTTAAAATGTTTTCTCAAAAATCAGCATTTTTATTTTTTAATCCTATTTTTATTTATTGTAGATTGCTGAGAATTAGTTAATTTTTAGAAATACCTTTAATTAGTATTTAATTGACCCTTAATAATACGTTGTTAAAATTTTTTAACAATTAAAGGGTTACATTATGATTTTATTTGCTTTTGACTTTGATTTAACCATTACCAGTAAGCATGTCCACAATACTATTAGAAAAAAAGAAGGAGAAATATACCGATCTTTGGATGATAAGGAAAAATTAAAGTTAATAAAAAAAATTTCGACAATAGGAAAAGCCAAACACTGGAAAAAAATTTTCAAAAAAATTATTAAACAAAAATATCACATAGGTATTGTTTCGTTTAATGCTTACCCTGATGTAATTTCTTTGTATCTTAAAGAGGTGCTTAAACTTGATAAAAAAACTATTCAAAAAATAACGATAATGACACCTTCCGGAACATTGCCTGAAAATAAAAATGGTCTTATTGAGGAAGTCCTTAAAGAAAAAAATCTTGGTAATGGTACAGAAGTTATTTTAATTGATGATTCAATGGAGAATAAAAAAGATGCTGAAGCTGCAGGAATAAAGACTATCTTGGCTAAAGAAGATGGATCCCATTTACGCCAGGTTCAAAGTTTACTTAAAGGACTTAGAAATAAATTGAAGCAATTTGATGCTAATTGGGGGTCAACAGAGACGATCTATGACGATCCTAAAGAACTTAAATTTCTAGATAATTTGGTAATAAATATTAAAGATACTTGTGCAGACATACATAGTCTAGAACAACAAGATTTACGCGATCTACTGAAGATGTCAATGGAACTCACGGAAAAAAGATCTATTATGATTTTTTATTTGAGGGTACACACGAAACATTGCTGCTCACATGGTTTATTCGAGAAAAAAAAATACTCTTAGATGAGATAGTGCCTCATACACTAGATGAGATAATGCAAGCAACAGTGAAGAGCTCGGCTCCTAGCGAAATAGCTAACCAAGATGCGCAGGAAGAAGCCTGTATACAACTACAGAGTGAAGCGTTAGCGCATGATTTTGCTCGATCTTACCAAAGAATTGTTTTTAATTTGGCAGAGCGTCTTAAAGAACATGGTTTTGGGAGGAGTTTGAATTCTAAATACCATAAACAAGTGGATAAGTTAAAATTGGCAGATAATAACGATGATAGGAAACTCCTATTTGATGAGCTCAAAGAAATGATTAATAAAAGTACCGATCGTTACAAAAAAAAATTAAAGTCCGGCGCTAAACAGGAGTTGGTGCGTTATTGGAAGTGTGTGGGCTTTTTTAATAAGTTAGAACAATTTGTTCAGCAGTACCCTGATGAACAGTTAAACGTCTTTAATGACGGTATTATTTGTGAACCTAAATTTAATGAAGGTACAAGGTATTTGGCATAGCTTCTTGAATAGAGTACCTAGATTAGCTTAAAAAAGACGTAATGCGACTGAAAAGGGTAAGGTTACCGGTTTGAGATTAAAGAAAAAGGAATCATAATAATCTAAACTTCAGCAGGTAACTGTCAAATTAAGTTTGAGTCAGAGTCAGCACAAAAAGAGATAAAAGTTACCCACAATCGTTTGATTTTTTGAGGAATCCACTCGTGAGGATAATATCTTTTAAATTAAAAATTGTTAATCTAATAACTTGCATCTTTTCACAAAATGAGGTCCACTTTTTATTATAAGAATAATCAGAATGATTCTCGATGAAATTACCTTTATAAAAAAACAATTCCTGTAAAACTCACTGAATCTTTATAAATGTTTTAATAATCCGTTAATATTAATGATTTAATATTTATTAATGAATTAAAGCTAAAGAGTTAAGGTTTATGATAAAAAATAAATATTCAGGAAACGCATCATACTGTCAAGCGACACAACCTAGTGATTCATTAGCTACAGAAAAAAATTTCTTAATTTTTTTAATTTCTAGTAATGAATTAACAGAAAAGGACCAAATATTAATTTCTTACTTAATAAAAGATGTACTTATCAATAATAAAGAAGATATAAGTAACTTAATTAATGAAATTTATCGTTCAGATAATCGTAAGTTATTACTTGATATTATATTCAATAATCAAACGAGTATTGCAAATAGCATCTTGGGGGATTGTTTAAATGATTTTTTTAAAATTTTATCTACACATCAGTATAAAGATTTTTTTATTAAAAATATTTCATTAAACTCAAAAACAAATATAGGCTATCTTAATTATTGTTGTGTAGAGGATAATTCTGACAGGAATAATAAAAATCTTGTTATAGAAGCGGTTAAGCAAAATGGGCTTGCACTAGAATATGCAAGTAATGCACTTAAAAATGATAAGGAAATTGTAACTATAGCGGTT
>CASFML010000014.1 GCA_949295795.1 uncultured Gammaproteobacteria bacterium
AAAGGCTAAATCAAAAGGAGAAGTGGGCGGCACAATGGTTGTCTGTGATAAGGATTTTAATGCGATGTATTTTTCTAAAAGTATGATTCCATATTTAAGAGAGACATCGATGGAATCTCTCCCTCTTTATCGACATATCGGACTTTATGCTTACCGATATTCAGCACTTGAAAACTATATTGCTTTATCGTCTACACCTTTAGAACGATTAGAAGGCCTTGAACAGTTGCGAATATTAGAAAATGGGAAAACGATTCGAGTGATCTTAGTGGATTATAAAGGGCATACCCATGCTTCAGTGGATAGTCCAGAAGATGTTGTAAGGATTGAAAAATTAATTGAAGAAGAAGGCGAATTGATTGAGTTGTAGTAGAAAATGATATGAAGATTATTTTATCCCGACATGGCAATACCTTTTCAGCCACTGATCCTGTGGTTTGGGTAGGTGCTACACAAGATTTACCGCTAGTTGATTCAGGTATACTGCAAGCGCAATGTCTGGCCCAAGCATTAAAAAAAACGAACATACACCCCAAGGTGGTCTATTGTGGTCCTTTGAAAAGAACCCGTGATTATGCAACTATTGTGTTAGAACAATTGCATTCATCTAAAAAACCTATTGTTGATTCTCGTTTAAACGAGATCGATTATGGAAATTGGGCGGGTTTGACTAATACACAAATTCAAGAAATAGGTGAAGGTGAAGAATTGTCTGCTTGGGAAAATTTAAGTGTTTGGCCTAAGTTTGCTGGATGGGAAGGCACACCTACACACATGGTCAAAGAAATTAGAGAATTTAGCAAAGATCTCATTACCCAATATGATCCAACCGATACTATTTTAGTGGTTAGTAGTAATGGCCGATTACGATATTTTTTGAAACTTATTCCTGGTTTATTTGAACAGACTGTACAGGATAAAATGTTCAAAGTGGCAACCGGCAATATTTGTTTGCTCACTTATGAAAACCGAAAATGGCAAATGCAATTTTGGAATAAAAAGCCTGAATATTTATTACAATCGTTTTAAATTCAACTTATTTAAAACAGTTTTTTCAAGTATGCGGAGTTTCTCAGGAGATTCATTTTTGAGAATTGAGCGTAGTTCCTGCTTAAATTTGAGTAGCTCTTGTTGAGTAGCATCTCTAAATTACCATTCTTGTAAAATAGCTTTTTCTTTTAGTTCTTTCATTTTTATATCTCTGTTAGTCTTTTTTTATTTTAAAGAATTATTGAATACACCTCAAGTTATAAAAATAATAATTACTCAACTAAAAAATTAAAAAAAGTATTTTTATAAGGTTCATTCTTTAAAGTAAAATGCCACCATTCAGTTTTTATGGGAATAAAACCAAATTTAATCATTAAAGATCGTAATAACATTCGGTTTTTAAATTGAATTGCAGTAATATCGCGATTATCAGGATGTGATAGTGGATCAAGAAAATCAAATGGGGTGCCCATATCCAGTGTTTGATTGTTTTTAAGATCGACTAGTGTGAGATCGACGGTACTTCCCCGCGTATGACCTGAACGACGCGCAATATAATTAAGCTTAAAAAGGTTTCTTTTATCAATGTTTGGATAAAAAAGATTTTTTGTTTTTTGGTCCTCAGGATTTTGACTCCATAGGATAAAATCATTGACTGCCATTTGTGGGCGATAACAGTCATAGACCAGTAAGCTTAAGCCTTGTTTATTTAATTCGGTCTGCACCTTCAATAGCGCATAAGCCGCCGCACTGGTTAACAGGCAAACCGGCTTTCTATAACCCGCAATCGGTCGACCAACAAAATTATTTTGGCCAAAATAGCGTATATCTTGCTTAATATTAGGAATAATCTCAGTGACATAGACAAAATTATCCGGTTTTTCTTCTGCAAAAACATTCATAACCATAAAAATCAGCAAGAAAAATAAAATGGGACACTTTGTAATAATGTTTTCTATCATAAAATTAAGCTTTATGACGTTCCCAATAACGTAATTTTTTACACTGCTTTATAAAGAATTGACATGAATCGGTATTCTTTAACAGGATTATACCAGGATCAGTTTTTAGTTGTAATTTTTTAAACATAGGGACTAATTCAGCTATGTAAGCGATGAATTTACATTGATAAAAGCTTTCCTGCAGAAAGGTAAATACTTTTAGTTCATTGTATTTAAGTAGATCTTTGGATCTTGCCAAGATTGCAATGGCATCATAACTCGCAGAAATAGCGGTTTCAAAACTTTGTTGTGGTTTAAATCGTCTCTTGTCTTTAAAGTTTAGCATTTTAGGAGCAATAATTTCTATTACTCCGCCTTGTTTTTTAGCTAATCTTTCTAGCTGCTCGGCTAAGTGAAAATTACTCTTTTCAGTCAGTATGATACCTAATTTTCTACCTTTAAAGGTATTAGGCTGATTTAACAAGAGACTTAAGGAAGGTGCATGTAACTGATTTTTTTTCTTAGCGCAAATTATTGGAGCTGCTTTGGGTAACGGATTTAATCCGAGTTGCTGAGCCACTTGTTTGGCAAGTTCGGTATCGATATTGAGTAAATGTGAAATAATTCGGGCTTGTATAGTGTGAGTGTTTACTTTACTGAGTTCAAAAGCTAAGGCCGATTGAATATGCTGTTGCTCAATGCGCGTTTGATTTTTATAAAATAAATAGGCTTGATTATAATAATCTGCGAAACTTTCTGGCCGTACGCGTAATTTTTCTCCTGATTCCATAGCTGCAAAGGTTTTGAAACCTTTTTTTAAGGATTCACGAGGACCTCCTGCTTTATTCCAAGAATTCGGCTCGTAATTGGCTCTTCCAGATAGATTATAAAAGGCCATGTGCCCATCTTGTTGAAAGTTATGAAAAGGGCACTTAGGTGCGTTAATGGGAAGTTGAGCGAAGTTTGGACTTCCTAAACGTTTTACTTGTGTATCTAAATAAGAAAAATTACGTCCTTGGAGCAGGGGATCATTGCTAAAATCAATGCCAGGAATGATATTTTGTGTACAAAACGCGACTTGCTCTGTCTCTGCAAAAAAATTATTTACGCAACGATTTAAAACCAAACGACCTACCTTTTTTATTGGAATTAACTCTTCAGGGATTAACTTGGTCGGATCTAAGATGTCAAAATCAAATTTTTTAGCCATGTTTTCATCAAAGAGTTGCATCCCCAATTCCCATTCTGGAAATTGGCGTGAATGAATGGCCTCCCATAAATCGCGGCGATGAAAATCAGGGTCAGCACCATTTAGTTTTACTGCTTCATCCCAAGTGATTGACTGTATGCCAAGTTTGGGTAGCCAATGAAATTTAACAAACGTAGATTTTTGTTTAGCGTTAATTAATCGAAAGGTATGGATACCAAACCCTGGCATGAAACGAAATGAACGTGGCAGAGCACGGTCTGACATGACCCACATGATCATATGCATGCTTTCGGGATTCAGTGATATAAAATCCCAAAAATTATCATGGGCAGTTTGTGCTTGTGGAAAGCCACTGTTGGGTTCCTCTTTGGCTGCATGGATTAGATCAGGAAATTTAATGGCATCTTGGATAAAGAAAACTGGGATGTTATTGCCGACAATGTCCCAATTGCCCACCTTTGTATATAGCTTCACAGCAAAACCACGTACATCACGTGCTAAATCGGCTGATCCTTTATTTCCCACTACCGTAGAAAAGCGCACAAAAGCCGGTATTTTTTCCTTTTTTCGCTGAAATAAATCTGCACAGGTATATTTTGCTAATGAATCGTAATTTTCAAAATAACCATGTGCTCCGTAACCTCGGGCATGCACAACACGTTCCGGTATTCTTTCATGGTCAAAATGAAAGATTTTTTCACGAAAATGAAAATCTTCCAGTAGCGTAGGCCCTTTAGGCCCTATTTTTAAGGAATTTTGATCATCGGAAACAGTGACACCTTGAGCGGTGGTTAATGCGGGAATGCCGTTACCGGCTTGTTGGTGAGTCTCAACCCGTTTTTCCTTTTTTTTAGCTTTGAAAGTATTAATTCCTCTTACTTTTTTGCTCATCATTCTTCCTTGAATAAATATAAAAAAGTTAAATTGAATTATTATTTGAAGAATCGGATAAAAAATTATCCGAGTATTTTCTAAACAAAATTTTAAATAAAGATTATTTTATTTTAGCTAAAGAAACGCGTTATTCATTTAACAGGAACCTACTTTTAATTTGCCATTGCAATTATTCAGTTTTTTGACTTCATCGATGGTATAAAATAAAGAATAATCGGAACCAATGATATCTTTATGTTCCTTATCATAATTGGCCGTGTAACTTCCGTTGGCGACTTCAGAGCCATCCGTTTTCTTACAATGTACATAGACGCCACATTTACTTCCCATTGCTTTTGTTCCAAAAGCAGGGTAGCAGCTTTGGTAGGCAGGAGAAGCTTTCCAGGCTGCTCGACATTCTTCAGTAGTCACTGCAAAAACGCTTGAACTTAGGCTTAATAAACCTATTGTCATACCTAAAAGGAAAGATTTCACAAATACTCCTTAACTACCTCAAAATATGCAATGAAAAGTATAGTAGAAATTAAGTCGAGTTGAGATAAACAGAAGTTTTATTTCAAAGAACATAAAATGAACAAGCTTAATTATTCAATCTTGTTACTAATTTTTGTTGATATTTAATAAATAAAGACTAAATTATTGTTTTATTTATTTTGAGATTAATAGCTAGCAATTTAAAATACTTCTATTAGATATTTTTCATTTTGGCTTATTGTTATTATTTTTTTTTGAAAAAATTAATGGAAAATATGATTAATTTTCATGAAGAAATTTAAAAAATATCAAATTTTTATATTTATTGTTCTATTTTTAAATATAATTTGCTAATGTAATTATACATAATATTTTAAATTAAATGTTTAATAAAATATTTAGTATTATGTAATTTTTAAAAAAGGAGAATAATATGAAGGCCAAAAAGAAATCAGGATTTTCAGAATTAATGGATTTTTCCATTTTACAAGCAAGAGATTTTACGGCCTATAATATTAAAGAAATAGTTGATCAGCTTATTTCACAACCTGGAGTTAATACCGAAACCCTACTTGAGGAAATTAATACGCTACCCAATATTGGTCTTATAAAAGCTATGAAGTAAACGGTGCAATTATTATATGATAATGGTTTGCTAAACCCGCAGTATTTAGTGGCAGTTACTAGTAAAGAAAATTTTTCTGGTAGTAATTCTATTTATAGTAGGTTAACGCATTTAAATACAGCTAACTTAGTTACTCAAGAAAATATAGTGGGTATTAACTCCCCATAAAGCTTATGGAAAGCAAACATTAGAAATAGAAATACTCGCTAAGAATAACCAATTAACAGAAAAAAATTTACAAGCTTATAAGTCGAAAAAAATCAAAGCCCTATTTTTTTGTCAATTTGTTACGTCACCCTCAAGACCTGAAGAAGCTGTATTGAATTCTGAAATTAGGGATCGTATCTATAACTCTGGCCAAACATTAGCTACATTAGCTTTAATGTCTTTGAACCTAGTGTAACTATTAACCCAAGTTTGGAAATTATTAATCCTACCCATATAATGGCAGCTAATAATAACACAAGTACTTTATCTGCTTTATTAACGTTTACCTTCTTGTTGCAGATGTTTAAGGGAGCCAATTTTTTTCTGAACTCTTTTAAAAGTGCTCCTAATCCAGAATCGGATCCATTAACTAAAATAAAAAACAATTTAATAGAAGCCTTTAAAAAGTACCGAGAGATGGATGAAGAAATAGATGAAAGAGCATTTTCGTCCGGTCATCATAAAAGTTGTTTATTTGGCGTGAGAAGGGAGAAGAGAATACCCAACTGGTAAAAGCCACCCGTCCAAAACCTTTAATATAGCGCTAACATGCAGGACTTAGACGTGTAAATTTAGCTGTTCTTTATCATTTAGGTTGTTCGCCATTCTTGTTGGATTCCTTTAAACGGTCCCTCAAACTTCCATATGGAAAATTTGAGAGACCGCTTTTTTTATTCTTAATCAGCACAGCCAAAGGTTTTTTACACATTAAATTAGTTAAGACAAATTACATTACCTAATGCTTATATAGTTAAATCGGATTTATGCGTTGATTTAATTGGTTCATACTCCTGGATCTCGTTATCGTTTGCCGATCGAGTGAAACTTGGAAAAAATTGATAATAAAATAAACTGGGTAAACGTCTTATTCTACTTGAAAAGACTGTGTTTTTAGCAGATTTAAGTGAATTAAAAAATGAAGGTTGGCATCCTAGCATTTCCTCTTCGGTAGTTACTTGGGTTTGTGCTTTCTGGTTTTTTTCTGGAACCATCCATTCAGAATAGCAATCCATCATAGCTACGCTTAATAAATAACCCGTTAATTTTACTGTGGGAGCCCACAACATTTGGATAAACAATTGATTTAAACGTTCATTTAAGGTAGGCCAAAAACGTGGCTTATCCACTAATTGCCATAGATTGGAAAATCCATATTCTAGCTCTGCAACCAAGAAAAATACCAACATATTAAGCATATATCTTCTGTTATTATTATTATTAATGGTTAAGTAATTTCCGACGAAGCTTTCAAATAAACTATAAAAAAATAGAAATGGCAATTGAAAGGTCGATAAATAATTGATAGCCACTAAGCTTATTCGGGGTGATAGTTTTAATATGGATTTTAATAAAGAAGATACGCTCATACGATCTATGCTCGCTTCCAAAGCGCCGTGAAGTAATGGGATAATTAATAAATAATTACATTGTTTTAAGTAGTTATTCTCTATAATAAAGCGAGTGGTATGGGTTGTATCAATATTTAGATCTTCATGCCGATAACGTGCATAACTTGAATTAGGTTCTGTAAAATTTTCAGCTAATATCGTATTTGTTGATAGCAACTGTATTGCACAAGGTTTATTAGCGCCATCATTAAAGAAGCTTATGTTAAAGGTATAATTGTCTCGATTATTAAACCCTGAAATTGAACAATTATTCAGAAATAAACTATCAGGTAAATCAAAACTTTGACAAGATAGTGCTTTTCTCTCAGGCAAGGATACGGCATGACACAAAGCCGCTAAATCTATTTCTGAATCATTTGACAAATAATGTTCTACAGAACGCCTACCTATTAAAATGGTGGTTATCGGTAAGTTTTTTTCTTTAACATTCAATTGAATCCAACGATTCAGGCGGCTTTGGTTATTGCTCAAAATCAGATCAAAACTAAAATTACCCACAGACTGACTATTTCCAGTCAGCATACAATCTTCATTTATTTCTAGACTTCCTGGAAACCTGATTGGTTGTTGTAAATAACAACCTATGGGTACAGGTGTTAAACTAACTACTTTTAATTTTTTAAGCAAATCGATTGTAAAGGGTGTCTCGTTAAAAACAGTGATGTTACATTTATCTTGAGCTAAGATGGGATAGTTAAAATTTTCTGCCTTCCTAAGGGCAAGTATTAAACGACTCAATTTCTGTTCATCGGTTATTGGCCTATAAAGACCTTGAATAAAATAATAATAAGGCACATTGAATGTCCGACCTAGCATACTATCCGGTGCTATTAAATAAATGGCTTGAGCCAATGCAGAAAAATCTTGATAGGTAATTAGTTGATCTCCTCCTTGATAATCTTCTAATAATTCAAAATAATCCTTTTGTAAATCAGAGGTCAATTGATAGTCAAATAATACTTCATTAATTCGAGTTTTATTCAAAATTAAAAATGCATAGAAGATTTTATGGCTATATTGCATTAAAGAAAATAACGAAGCAGGAGTAAAGCTAAGTTTTTTTTCAATTAAATCTTCACAATCAAATTGAGTGCTTTGAGTCAGAAAATGATAAAGTATGCAATTATTTTCATTCGTATCATTACTGCATTCCTTAATCACGGTTGTATTGGTCGAAATAATATGATTAGTGCAATCGGTATTCAAGTGAATGGGGGAATTCACACCAAATACCATAAATATTTGTCTCATCAAAGCCCCTATTGATCGTAATTGAAAAAAAGGCTCTTTGATATTTGCATTGATGCCAGCAAAATTTCCTAGGTAAGTAAGCGTATCATTCAATTCTATTACAGTCTTATTAAGCTCATCCACAGATAGCATGCTATAGAAATTAGTCAGTTGTTTAAACGAAGGATCATGCGCTAACAAACCAAAAGTAAATTTATTCTGATATTTCTTCCTTAAACTCATTTCATCCACAGGGCAATTGATTTGAAGGGGTATATCGTCATAACCGGGACTATAAATGAAGTTTGCTAAACTAAAATGATTAAATTGATCTAAAGTAACTTAAACTTGTTCGACATATTCCTTCTCAAGGATGGCTTCATCACTAAATTCGTAAGCAAAGGTTAAAATTTCTTCAGGTGCGCCATAATGAGGTGATAAGTTTTCTTTGTTACCTACTAAAAATCTTTTTTTTCTAATATTTTTTTTCATAAAAACTCCCTATTTTATTTTTATTGAAAATAATTCTTTAATTTTCATTTGAGTTAATTAAGTTACTAAAATGTTATAAACATCCTATTAAATATTATTATCTAATAAAGATAAATTTACCCTAGCATAATTTATTCAAAATAAACAAGTCATAAACTATTTTTTTCATTCATTTTCTTATTTAAAAAACTAACATCCCGATTCTTAAAAGTAGACTTGTTTGAACAAGGAATAAAATCTGAAAATATTTATGGTAATTTGAATGTATCCAAGCTTTGACGTGTAATATTGAGATGCTATTCAGAAGGGTAATAATTGCAATCTATATAGTTACTAGGAGGCTTTGAAAAATACCATAGCAGGTATGGATAGACAAATGGGTAATTATTCATTACGCAGCAAAGACAAATTGCTAATCATGTCTAAATTAGCTACAATTCGTTTCCTTCCTTGTGAAGGGCCCATAGCTCAGTTGGTTAGAGCAGCGGACTCATAATCCGTTGGTCCTAGGTTCAAGTCCTAGTGGGCCCACCAGAAAATACCCTAAAATTAAATACCTACATTACTCTTAATCTGACTTTCTTCAATTTCAAATTTCCGTGGATGATTTTTGCGCGAACATTTTCTTCCTTTCGATTTAAGATGATTAACTGATTTTTAATTCAGCAAGCTTTAGTTGTTATATTCTTCTTGTGAATAATGTTTTCAATTAGTCATTGAATTTATTAAATCTAAAAGTTTTTCGCTTGCGTTATGGATTGTTTGCGAAAGCCGCTGTTGATTTGATTGATTTTTTTCTTGGATTTGAATCTTCAAAAGATTCAATAAGTTTTTTAAATCATGGGCAATGTTAATGAAAAATTCAATTTTTTCTTTGTTGGCGGTTTTTTCTCTTTCTAAAGCAACTTGCAAAGCAAATTGAATTTCTTTAAGAGAAGTAATATCAGTTGAAATGCCTACAATACCTATAACTTCCCCTGTTTTATTTCTTAAAGGTATTTTACTGGATAAGTAATAAAAGGTCTTTCCTTGATTTTTAATAGGAGCTCTTCCTTGGCAATACTAGGAACCCCTGTTTCCATTACTTCTAATTCGGTTGAATAGGGTTCAAATTCTTTTACAGGTAATTTAGCTGCATGAGCCATTTGTTCATAAGTTAAGCCTTCTAACTCAAACCCTGATTTTAAATTGAGTTTGTAGGCTAATTCATTATTACCTCCACGCAAAATACAATGTTTATCAAGCCAATAAACATTATTTGGCATAGTATAAAGAATGTTTAGAACTTGTTGCTTAGTAAAAGTTTCTTCTGAGTTTATTTTCAAACCAACTGCAGCCATCAGATTAGGAACATTTAATTTTTTACAATATTCGCTCGGTGATATTTAATGGTACGTTGAAATATACCTAAATATCCAGGCCATTTCCTTGATCTCTTTGCCTTTGCTGGATAAAAAAAGACATTTTCTTTCTTGTGGCGTTAACTGTCGATCAAATGTAGGTAGATTTTTATTTATGACATAGAGCAAGGATTCCATTTGTTTTAGACGCTTACTTGGTGGCAAGCTATCTAAATAGGTCAGAAAGGCTTTGGATAATTCATTTTTAAGTTGTTTTTCTTGTTCATGTAATTTACTTAAAGCATTAGAAGTCCTTATAGTATTTTTAATCATAATTAAATATTGATAAATAGTTTTATTAAAAACATTATATATTAATAAACTGATTTATTTAAAAAATTTTGATAATGCAAATAATTCTCTTTTATTATAGCTTTAGTTTTGATAAACAATGAATATCCCACATTCTGATCTAGGTAAGCATCCTCGATCAAGTTTTTTTCATTTGATAATTATACTACGGAGAAACCAGAAGTATATCCAATTTCAAAAATCAAAATAAAAAAATTTTAAAGGGCAACCTTAGCTTTATTTTTAAAATAAACGAGATTTTTTTATTTTAGATATAAAATTTTGTGTAGTAAACTATTTAAATTTTTTTTGTCATTAAAAGAACTTAACACTGCTACCCTATTAAATAAATTATATGAACAAGAAAAACAATCAAAAGTGAATTATCCAAAGCCTTTGTGAGCTATTTAGATAGCTTGCCACCAAGTAAGCGTCTAAGACAAATGGAATCCTTGTTCTATGACACCGATCATAGACATTTGCATAAAAGTTTAGATTGCTTTATTTTTATAAAAAATGCAAAGCATGTAAATTTATAGATCTATTTTTCTTAAGTAATTAACTAATTAGGAGATTATATTATAGAAGATAAATTTTTATTGAAAAATTATTATAAATAACATATAAATACTATTAAAAATAATTATAAAAGGTAGTTTATAAACTAATAATAAGGTTTTTTTTATGCTAACTAATAAAGATATAATTTGTACCGAAGATTTAACTATACAAGAAATATTTTCAATTATTCATTTGGCAGCGAGGATGAAAAAAGATCCAGAGAATGAAAAATGGTTAAATTGCATGTCGCGTAAAAATTTTATTATGCTTTTTTTTAGTCCATCTGTGAGAACGCATTTATCATTTTCTACTGCCGCAACACAATTAGGTGGACATGCTCAGTATATGACAACAGCTATGGGTCGTTTTAAAAATAAATTTGTTGATGGTGAAGTAATTGAAGATATTGCACAAGTTATATCAAAATTTTCATGTGGCATAGGTATTAGAATAATGGAAAATGAAATTTCTTTTTATGGGGAAGGGAATAGTATTATTCGTGAATATGCAAGATGGTCAGAAGTACCCGTCATAAATATGGCAGATGATAAATGCCATCCTTGTCAGGCGATGGCTGATGTTATGGGATGGGCTGAATGGTTAAAGAGCAAATCTTCAGAAGAAATTAATTTAGAATGTTTGCGTGGTAAAAAGTTATTGTTGACTTGGGGTAAAGGAACACTTGCTAGGTCTTGGAATAGTCCCCAAGCTACTTTATTGCTTGCAAGTCGTTTAGGTATAAATATTACTATTGCTCGTCCTGACGGTTATGATTTAGACAATGAAATTTACCAAAAAGTTAAAAATTATTGCCATGCGAATAGTGCTGATTTTAGTATTATTGATGATTCCGAAGTAGGCTATAAAGACACCGATATTGTATATAGTCGACATTGGCTTTCTCCTAATGCCTATATGGATGGTCGATTGCAAAAACAAGAAGAAATAGATCAAGCACTTAATTTAAAAGATTGGATAACAACAAAAAAGAAGATGGAATGGACGAATAATGCAATATTTACACACCCTATGCCTATTGATCGTGATAGGGAAGTTGAAAGTGAAGTAGCAAGTGGCCCTAGATCGGCAGTCTATACAATTGCAGAAAATAGGTTACACATTGGAAAATCTGTTCTAGGTTTGACAATGGGCAACTTGGATAATAAGTAATTTTTTTGTAGGGAGGTAATAAGATGAATAAGGATCAACAAATTAAAATATTAGAAAGTCAAATAAGCTCTCTTAAAGAGGAAAAAAAATTACTTCAATCAAAAATGAAGAGGGAAGATAATTTTGAAAATATTTTGAATGCAGTTATTGATTCAATTGCTGGAATACATTGGTGGAAGGATATCAATGGTGTTTATCAGGGAT
>CASFML010000015.1 GCA_949295795.1 uncultured Gammaproteobacteria bacterium
AATTGGTGTTGCATCGACTAAAGCATTTACAACTCAATTAACAGTTTTATTATTATTAACCTCCTTTTTGGGTTTATCTCATGGCTGGGGTAAAAAACAAGAGGAAATTTTTCTATCTGAATTAAGAAGTTTGCCTAAACTTTTAGAGCAAACATTAAATTTAGACTCAGCTATTAAAAAATTAGCTAAAATGTTTATTGATAAGGAACATGCTTTATTTATTGCTCGAGGAATTTATTTTCCTGTCGCATTAGAAGGAGCGCTCAAGATTAAGGAGATTTCTTATATCCAAGCTGAAGCGTATCCCGCAGGAGAGTTAAAGCATGGACCGCTTGCTTTAGTCGATAGTAATATGCCAGTTGTAGTCTTAGTCCCATCAAATCCTCTGCTAGATAAGTTAAAATCAAATATCCAGGAAGTGCATGCACGTAATGGACAACTTATTTTATTTGTTCAAGAAGAAATTGATACAAATGACACTGATAGCAAAAGTATTTTATTGCCAAAGGCAAGTGATATAATTAGCCCACTAATTTTTGCAATTCCATTGCAACTTTTAGCTTATCATGTGGCAGTTTTAAAAGGTACGGATGTCGACCAGCCACGCAACTTAGCAAAATCAGTGACCGTTGAGTAAGAAAGTTCAATTCTTTTTTGCAGAAACTT
The DNA here is from genome assembly GCA_949295795.1 of uncultured Gammaproteobacteria bacterium. Taxonomy (GTDB): domain Bacteria; phylum Pseudomonadota; class Gammaproteobacteria; order Diplorickettsiales; family Diplorickettsiaceae; genus Aquirickettsiella. The sequence goes on from CASFML010000015.1 coordinate 667, forward strand.
TAACAATTTCAGCTAATTTGTTCGCAATAGTTTGTACTACCGATAATTCGCTTCCTTCGACCATGACACGAATTACGGATTCTGTTCCTGAAGGCCGTAATAATATTCGGCCGCTATCCTTTAATAAAAATTCGGTTTCTTTTATAGCTTTTTTTACATTTATATCGTTCATTATTGCTAAAGGATTTTCAACAGGAATGTTAATTAATATCTGAGGAAATTTTTTCATTGCTTTTTTGGCAGCATGCAATGATAGCCCCGCTGTTTGAATAGCTTCTAATACTTGCAATGCAATAATGATTCCATCCCCAGTTTTAGTTAAACCACGAGAAATAATATGTCCAGAAGATTCTCCGCCTAATTGCCAATTTTTACTTTGCAACGCTTCATTAACATACCTATCACCGACCGAAGTGCGAATAAAATCAAGGCCTAATTCCTTTATAGCTAACTCCAAACCGAGATTGCTCATAGCCGTGCCCACAATGCCACCTTTAATAAGACCTTTTTTAACGCCATGCTGAGTTAATAGAAATAATAATTCATCTCCATCAACAATTTCACCCAAATTATCAATCATCAATACTCGATCACCATCACCATCGAAGGCAATTCCTAAGTCTGCTTTTTCAGATAAAACTTTTTTTTGTAAAATATCTAAATGAGTAGAGCCACAGTCTTTGTTAATATTTAAACCATTTGGTTTTGTGCCTAATAAAGTTAAATTTGCACCTAATTCTGAAAATAATGCTGGGGCAATATTGTAAGTAGCTCCATTTGCACAATCGAGAATGATTTTTAAACCTTTTAAATGAAAGGATTTTGGAATTGTTGATTTGCAAAAATTAACATAACGTGATTTTGCATCTTCTACCCGAATTGCTTTACCTAATTTAGCAGAATCAACAGTATGGATCGTTTGATTCAGGTGATTTTCGATTTGTAGCTCAATATTATCAGCTAATTTACTGCCATCATGAGCAAAGAATTTAATTCCATTATCGTAATAAGGATTGTGAGATGCGCTAATGACTATCCCTGCTTGTGCGCCTAAATCATAAGTTAAGAAAGCAATGGCAGGTGTTGGTATAGGGCCTAAAAGATAGACATCGACTCCGGCAGAAGATAAGCCAGCTTCTAAAGCAGACTCTAACATGTAACCAGAAATACGCGTATCCTTACCAATTAAAACTTTATTTTGTCCATTTGCTAGAACCTTTCCTACAGCCCAACCTAGCTTTAATACAAATTCCGGTGTAATAGGATTTTCACCTACTTTTCCACGTATACCATCTGTCCCAAAATATTTTCGGGTTTTTATCATGATGAATCCAAAATAATTCGATCAATTACAGACTATCTACTGCTGGATCGTTGTCAGTTACTGATGAATCGTCTTTTTGTGAAGGTGATTTTTCCCCAGAAGAAGATGGCGTTTCTTTTTTATTTCCGTTACCCCAGCCTTTGGGTTCTCGAGGAGGCTTACCCGCCATAATGTTATTTATTTGGCTGGAATCAATAGTTTCATATTTGATCAAAGCTTCTGCCATAAGGTGTAATTTTTCTATGTTCTCTTGCAATAGAGTTTCTGCAAGCTTGTAATTACGATCAATTATATTACGACTTTCTTCATCAATTAATTGTGCTGTGTCATCAGAAAATTTATTATTTTTAGCTATTTGATGACCTAAAAAAACTTCTTCATTTTCTTGATTATAAGTTAAGGGGCCAAGACGTTCAGATAAACCCCATTTAGTTATCATATTTCTGGCAATTTCAGTGGCGCGTTGTATATCGTTGGATGCGCCAGTGGTGATTTGATCAGCCCCAAAAATCAGATATTCGGCAATCCGTCCACCGAATAAACTAGCAATCTGGCTTTCTAAACGTTGTTTAGTGTAGCTATAGCGATCCTCTTCTGGCAAAAACATAGTTACACCTAAAGCCTTGCCACGCGGGATAATGGTTACTTTATATACAGGATCATGGTCTGGGACTAAGCGTCCTACAATAGCGTGTCCTGCTTCATGGTAAGCAGTTAATTTTTTCTCTTTTTCATTCATTACCATGGAACGTCTTTCACCACCCATCATCACTTTATCTTTGGCTTTTTCCAAATCAACCATGTCCACGGTAGATTTATTTTCACGCGCCGCGAATAAGGCAGCCTCATTGACTAAATTGGCTAGATCAGCACCTGAGAAACCAGGGGTACCTCTGGCTATAATCACGGGTTTTACATCTTTTCCATAAGGAACTTTTCTAAGATGAACTTTTAGAATTTGTTCACGACCGCGAATATCAGGTAGACCCACAATAACTTGTCGATCAAATCTACCAGGTCGTAATAGAGCAGGATCTAAAACATCAGGGCGATTAGTAGCGGCCATAACAATAACACCCTCATTACCTTCAAAGCCGTCCATTTCAACCAACAATTGATTCAATGTTTGTTCACGTTCGTCATGCCCACCACCTAAACCGGCACCACGATGACGACCAACAGCATCTATTTCGTCAATAAAAATAATACAGGGAGCTTGCTTTTTAGCTTGCTCAAACATGTCTCTTACGCGAGATGCACCTACACCTACGAACATTTCGACAAAATCAGAACCGGAGATTGTAAAAAAGGGTACTTTTGCTTCTCCTGCGACAGCTCTAGCTAAAAGGGTTTTACCTGTTCCAGGAGGACCCATTAATAAAACACCACGTGGGATTTTTCCACCTAGTTTTTGAAATTTAGCGGGATCTTTTAGAAATTCAACTAATTCACTAACCTCTTCTTTTGCTTCTTCAGCACCAGCTACATCAGCAAAAGTAACCTTTACTTGGTCTTCACCTAATAAACGAGCACGACTACGACCAAAAGATAAAGCGCCTTTTCCTCCAGCACCTCCCATTTGCCGCATAAAAAATATCCACACTCCTATGAGGAGTAACATAGGGAACCAATTAATAAAAATACGCATCAAGAAACTTTCTTGTTGTGGCGGTTCACCTTTGACATTGACCTTATTTTTTAATAATTCAGGAAGGAGAAATTGATCAGGAATGGGCATATAACTCGTGAAAGTCTTGTCGCCCTGTAGCTGGCCTTTGATAACTTGGTTGCTTTGTATAGTGACAGATTGCACGTTTCCTTGCTGCACGTCTTTCAAAAATTCAGAATATGTTAAGCGTTCGCTACCATTATTACGAGGTTCAAGATTGTTAAATACCGAGATAAGTATGACAGCAATAATGAGCCATAAAAAAAGATTTTTCAGCATGTCGTTCAAGCTAGACTACCTCACATTTCTCACAAAAAGGGCATTATATACTAAATTTTGTATTTCGATTATTTTAAGCACTTTTTCAATGGGTTACCAAGAAAACTAAATAAATATAATTTTTTGTATTAGATTTTTGTCTCAGCATTGAGCATAAATCCAAGGTTTATTTTTTTTTATGATAACCCATAGCAACTAAATAAACTTCAGCAGAGCTTCCTCTAGAAGCGGAAGGTTTTCGAATAGTAACTTTGGTAAATAAGCCTCTTAAGTCTTTTAAAAAAGCTTCAAACCCTTCACCTTGAAAAGTTTTTACTATAAGACCCCCTTTGGGTTTTAATACTTTCTGAGCAAAATCAAGTGCTAACTCAGCTAAATAAATGGATTTAGGCTGGTCAACACTGCGCATACCACTAAAGTTGGGGGCCATATCGGAAATTACAAGATCTACAGGCTTTGATTGTACACGCTGTAAGAATTGTTGCATAACAGAATCTTCTCGAAAATCCCCTTGGAGGAATTCCACATTACTTATAGGTTCCATTGGCAAAATATCTAAGGCATAAACCTTTCCTGAGGCTCCAACGAACCCTGAGACAAGTTGAGACCAGCCTCCAGGTGCAGCTCCAAGGTCAATGATAGTCATCCCAGGTTTAATTAATTTAGTTTTCTCTTGAATCTCCAGGAGTTTATAAGCCGAACGAGAACGTAAACCCTCTTTTTGAGCACGTTTTACATAAGGATCATTAAAATGCTGTTTTAACCAGCGGGGGCTACTTTTACTCCTGGACATCGGGTTGTTGTTGGCAGTGAGTTTCGCGAATTAGGAATTTTCCAATTAATAAAGCTATTAGATAGCAACCAGGTAATATCAAAAAAGCTTTACGATAATCTTCAACGTTATAAAAAGGACTACCATTATGATAGATCCCATTCCAGTTTAAATGTAAAAAAATACCAATCACCGGTTGGAATAAAGCTCCTCCAGCTACTGTGGCCATGTTATTAATTCCCATAGCTGTTCCTGCTACGCTAGAATGATTATTATCTTTAACGACTCCGAAGGCTAATGATTGTCCAGAAGCTGCGAGACCAAATAAAAATAAACAAATATAAAGCCAAAATAAGGGAAGGTGTGGGATATAAATCACTGGTATTAAGCCAATTATACCTAAGCTTGCAGCAAATTTTAATGGCATACCGCGTAAATTTACCTTATCTGACCACCAACCTAATAATGGGCAGCCTATTCCTATGGCTAACCAAATCATAGTGCAAGCGGCAGATGCCGCTTTGGTGCTAATTCCATAAGCCACCACTAGAAAAGGGACACCCCATAATGCAGCAAAGGCAGTGATAGGTGCCCAGACCATAAAAGAATATAAGGCTATAAACCAGGTTTGGCTATTAGACGCTACTTGATGAAAACTTTGAATTAGGCTTTTTTTTGATGTGGATTGAAATTTGTGGCCTTTAGATACAACCTCAGGGCTATCTCGTACTATTAGCCAGATTAATAGGCCTAAAATAACTCCTATTACACCTAAAGTAATAATAGTTTGTCGCCAACCCCAGTGGTTTACGGCAATAGTCAATGGGGTTTCACCAACAATTGCCCCAACACAGCTCATTAGTTCGACTAAACCGGTTAAAAAAGCAAAGTATCGAGAAGGAAACCAGCGGGAGATAAGGACTAGAGTCCCGATAAACGAGAAAGCTGACCCCATTCCCATCATAAATCGGCCCATGGAAGCGGTGGTTATATTGTTGGTTGAACCAAATAAAAAAGCACCTGTAGCGCAGGTGAGAACTGCAATGGTTAACAAGCGTCGGGGACCAAACCTATCAAATAAAAATCCTGCCGGGAGTTGCATGGGAGTATAAGAATAATAATAGAAAGCTGCCATTGTTCCTAAGGTAATAGCATTGAGTCCTAAATCATTAATTAATTGATTTGTCATTACTGCAGGAGAGACTTGTAATATGAACTCATACATGTAAAAACAAGATGCAAGAATACAAATGATTGCAGCAAGTAAAGTAGGTTTTTGCTTTGCTAGGGAAAGCGAAGATAAATTTTTATTTTTAGACATAGAATTTGATTAAGCTTACAATTCCAATAAAAAGCTTAAATTGCATTAGCTGTTTCATAGGAATATTGTGGTTTGCAATAGGTTTCTCGAAGCAAAAAATGACTTACAAAAAATGCAATGATATAGCATAAAGGTAATACAAAAAGTGCTTTTTGATAATCTATTATACCATAAAAGGGAGCTCCATTATGTATGGCTCCGCCCCAATTCATATAAAGCAAAACCCCTATTAAGGGTTGAAATAGAGCTCCTCCTGCTACCACAGCCATATTGTTAAAGCCAATAGCAGTGCCTACTACACAAGAAGTATTATTATCTTTGACAACGCCGAAGGCTAACGATTGCCCTGATGCAGCTAAACCAAATACAAATAAAGTAAAATAAAGCCAAATTAAAGGTAATATAGGACAATATATAACAATTGTGAGACTAATAATTCCTAATAAGGCCGCTAAGCTAAGTGGCTTTGATCGTGAATTTATTTTATCAGAAAACCAACCAGCCAAAGGACTTCCGAAACCAATCCCTAGCCAAATCATTGCGCTTGCTTCGGAAGCAGCTTCGGTGGTGAGGCCATAACTTGCTACTAGGAAGGGGATTCCCCACAAAGCAGCAAATGCAGTAACAGGTGCCCATATCGAAAAAGAATATAAAGCAATTAACCAAGTTTGCTTATTACTACAAACTTGTTGTAGTCGTTTCAGTTCACTTTTTTTAGGAGGGGACTGGAATTTATGTCCTTTTGAAACAACTTCCGGGCTATCTCGCACCACCATCCATACCAATAAGGCTAATAAGCAACCAACTACAGCTAAGGAGATAGATGTAGATCGCCATCCCCAATGATTAATAGCCGTCACTAATGGAACCTGACCAGCAATGGCACCTACTGAGCTCATTAATTGTACGAGTCCCGTAAGTAAAGCAAAATATTGTGGGGGAAACCATCGTGAAACCAGAAGTAAAGCGCCTATAAATGAAAAAGAAGACCCTATTCCCATTAATAATCGACCGAACGAGGCCATGACCGCATTCGGTGTTATGCCAAATAGAAATGATCCTAGAGCACATATTAAGATGGCTAAGGTTATTAAACGGCGTGGGCCAAAGCGATCAAACAAAAGGCCTGCAGGTAACTGCATGGGAGTGTAAGAATAATAATAAAAAGCGGCCATAGTTCCTAAACTTGCTGCATTAAGACCTAAGTCACGCATCAATTCATTGGTCATAACAGCAGGAGATACTTGCAGCGTATACTCATACATATAGAACATAGCAGCAAGTATACAAATAACAGAAGCGAGGAATAATTGTTTCTTAGTAGTTAAAGAATGTGGCACTTCTTGTGACATTATTGCTTCATTATTGTACATTATTTACCTCTTAGATCATATTCCTTATGACCTTATTGTTGATAGCTTTTTTTAAAAGATCAAGTTACGTTATTAGTCATACCATAAAGGCCCATTTAAAGTCTTAATAGAAAACAATAAGTGATTGAGATTTTGATTGCAAGCCCATAAAATTTTCAGACTTATGATAAAGATTGATCCAAAAAAATACTTTGTTATACTTGGGCAGCTGTTGCCGGGATGGCGGAATTGGTAGACGCGCCGGACTCAAAATCCGGTGATGGTGACATTGTGTGGGTTCGAGTCCCACTCTCGGTACCAAAAAAATTATTTGGTTTGAAGGAGAGCAATTGCAGTTGCGGCAATTCCTTCTTGGCGACCAATAAAACCTAATTTTTCGGTAGTGGTTGCTTTTACGTTAATCTGATTTAAATCTATTTTCATATCTTGCATTAAATTAAATTTCATTTCTGCAAAGTAATCTTTAAGCTTGGGTGCTTCTGCAATGACAGTGATATCTACATTATTAATAGACCAATTTTTTTCTTCCAACATGGCGACAGTTGCTTGTAAGAACAATCTACTATCTTTATTTTTCCAGCTTTCATCAGTATCAGGGAAATGCATGCCTATATCCCCCAAACCACAGGCTCCTAAGAGGGCATCTACTAAGGCATGAATGATGACATCACCATCTGAATGTGCTTTAAGGCTCATTCGATAGGGAATTTTGACACCTCCTAAGATGATATGATTTCCTATTTCAAAAGCATGCACATCATAACCATAGCCTACACGATAATTAATGTTCATAACTTCCCCATTTTTATTGCAATATTTGCTTAATGCAGTAACGATTAGTATCGTATCATGTTGGCTCGGTATTTTTCAGACCCTAATGCCTAAAGCATAGGAGATTGCTGTTCTTACCTAAAAACTAGGTTGAATATGAAAGCAAGTGCTATGATTAACGGGCATATTTTAGTCGAATAGGGTTCAATGATAAAGATGATAAATTATTTTACAAATTATTTTTTAGTGGCTATGCCCATTTTAACTGATGCTTATTTCAATCGTTCAGTAGTGTATATTTGCGAGCATACTGAAAAAGGAGCATTGGGAATTGTGATTAACCAGCCTTTACATTCCTTGAGGGTTAATCTTCCAGAAATATTACAAGACATTACGAATAGTAAGGCAGATGATACAAATAAGAATGTAACTGAAGCGGATTTTCCAATCCTATGTGGGGGGCCAGTTCATCCGGAACGTGGTTTCGTGATACATGCGCCTGAAGGCGAGTGGCAGTCTAGTCTTAAGATGAGTAGTGAAATTTGTGTTACGACATCTAAAGATATTTTGTTGGCAATTGCTAAACAACAAGGGCCCAATAAGTTTATTTTTTCATTAGGTTATGCAAATTGGATAGCCGGTCAAATGGAACAAGAAATAATTAATAATTGTTGGTTAACTTTACCTGCAAGTCCTAATATATTATTTGATA
>CASFML010000016.1 GCA_949295795.1 uncultured Gammaproteobacteria bacterium
CGGCCAGTGCCAGTCAACGTCATCCTTCTTTAGGCACGACAGGCTTTCAAGCAACTGGAATTTCTTTAATTATTCATCCCCGTAATCCTTACGTTCCTACTGTGCATATGAATTTGCGTTTTATTGTGGTGTCAGGAACGGATTCGAAACCGGCTCAATGGTGGTTTGGTGGTGGATTTGATTTAACACCTTATTATCCTTTTTTAGAAGATTGTCAGCATTGGCATCTAACGGCTAAAAAAAGTTGCGATCCGTTTGGGTTAGAGCTTTATCAACAATACAAAAAGAATTGTGATGACTATTTTTATTTAAAGCATCGACAAGAAGCGCGCGGTATTGGTGGATTATTTTTTGATGATTTGAATGATTGGGAATTTGAGCGATGTTTTGAATTTATTAAAAGTATCGGCGATCATTTTTTACTGGCTTATCTTCCGATACTGCAACGACGCAAAGATCATCCCTATGGTCAACGTGAACGACAATTTCAAGCTTATCGACGCAGTCGTTATGTAGAATTTAATCTGATCTACGATCGTGGGACATTATTTGGTTTGCAAAGTGGTGGCCGAGTTGAATCCATATTAACTTCACTACCACCACAAGCCCATTGGCAGTATAACTGGCAACCCGAGCCTGGATCAAAAGAGGCCGCACTCACTGAAAATTATTTGATCGTCAGAGATTGGCTGGCTTCAAGTTCTTTGGTTAGTAAAACATAGATTTTTTTACGTTCCTTTAAAGGCCAGGGATCCTGCTTAGAGATGGGCGAGCTTGAAGTTTGCGGGTAATGAAGCATCGATTTTTACTTCCTGTTTTGGGGGCTTCCAAAATAATAGTTGGAAGCGATTTGATGATCATCAAATGAAAGCATGATTTTATTTTAAAGGATCAATTTTTTTCTTTTTAGCTGAAGCATGGCGCGCACGCAGTTCGACATCGATATATTGATCCGTGATCGCACTAGAGCTGTGACCGGCATCATCACGTACATGCTCGCGTGGACGGTGTTTGACATCTTCGGAAATTCCGGTATGACGTAACCAGTGTACGGTGGCGGTTCTTAATTCTATTGCTTCTTCTTTAAGACCATCCGCAACCATACGGTCAAAAGCCGCATCAAAACAAGCTTGGACGATACAACGGATCTGTCGAGTACTTTGGATGGCCGTTAGCCCATTGGCTTTGCTAATTAAAGGAGTGGATTCACCTCGACTCGGCAAGCTCATTAGGCCTAAACTTTCACGGTAACGTTTCAATGCCTCTAACATATCATCACTGACACTAATTAAGCGTTCTTTGTTTCCCTTGCCGACCGTTAAAAACCACCAATTTCCATCGGAATCCTTTTGAAAATGACCCATCTGTGGCTCCCAGCGTGGACTTGCGGCGAGTTCAGAGATACGTAGATACATGCCATATAAGGCTTTCATAATAAATAAGGTTCTATTATGTAAGTCGGGTTTGTGTTCAAAGAGGATCTCAGCCGTTTCAATGACATAGGACCATTGTAATTTACTGAGTCGACGGACTTGATGATTACTTTTTTGCTGACGGATAAATTTACTTTTTTGGCGTATCTGGGCAACGGGGTTGAAATCAATGTAGTCCTCTTGGATCAGATAATTATAAAAACTCCCGCACACTGCAAAAATGGCTTGTAAGGCTTTTTGTGATAACACATATTTTTTTATATCGGGCATGACGCCTTGTTGACTGGCCATTTTATTAATCGTAGCGACAAAGGGGCGCCAGTCAGGGTGCGGTTTTCTTTCACCTTGTTGTGTGAAATAGCGTGCTACGGTTTTAACACCGATCCAATGTTTGGGAGGTTGCTGGCAAAATTCGATAAAGGTTTCAAAGTCATCGCGGCGTAAGGCTTTAATTGATTTCCCTAAGACAAACCAGCTCCATTGCAGTAAACGCTCAATTTCACGTCGATACGCATTAAATGTTGCCTCGCTGCCACGATAGCTATAGAGAAACCTTATCGCTTGAGAATAATCTTGGCTGGCGTAAGGTTTATCGAGAGTCAATTCTGAAAGAGGTTGAAAGTTTTTTTTGGGGTCGATAAATTTTAAACTATCAAATAATGGAATCGGTGAAAGAGTTGACATAACTAAGTATTTTAATAAGATTCAGGCTAGTTTAACAAGCTTTTTTTTAAAATATCCTATAAATAAAAGATGAAAAAATTACAAGAAATTTTTAAAAAAGTTTAGTATAATCCCGGCCTTCCTATTAGAGGGTAAATCAGCTTAATGCTTATGATTGTTTCTAGTCTACAGAAACACATCACTACTACTGATTTTTGGCGGGCCTTGTCGTTCGTCTTGAAGCGCCTTGAGACCATCGCTAAATACCTCACTAAGCTCCCTTTGTTTTTTACATTCAGTCTCTATTTATTTCATCTCATTAGAGCGGCTTTACGGTTCTATAGTTTTCTTAGCAAAACTAAAAATAAAAATTTAGGTGATACGTGTAAGTTTTTATTTGCAGTATTTAAAGTATCTATTGCTGTTATCGCATTGATTTTACTGGGTTGGGGCCTGGTTTCATTACCGACACTTTTATTAAGCTCATTTTTTGCTTATACGCTGCTGAAATTTATTCATAGCTCAATCGTATTATTGGTGAGTAGTGTTTCTTATCTAAAGATCGATAAAAACTGTATCGATCAGCAGTGGCGGCGCGCACAATATCGAGATAACATCACTAAACATGCTTGTTTATTGAGTGCTGGATTATTGTTTGTGCTACTTACCAGCCTTTTTAATATAGGAACGACGATTATCATCTGGTCTAACCCTTTGTTGTTAATAGCCGATGGGCTGATGGCGATTGCGTTACTCGCTGCATTCATCTATTTAGCGGTTAAAATCGCCAAGAATAAACAAACCGCTGCTGAGCGTTCCTTATTACCCAAGCAACAAGTTGAAAAAATAAAAAAATTTTTATTTTTGTTCGGCTTAAGCTGGATTGCCTTATTAGTGGCGGCAGTTGCGCCTGGTTTAGGTATTTCTGCGATTATTGCGGCACTCATATTACTCTGTGCGCAAGATGTCATTTTAACGATTTATTATTATTTTTATGGTGTGGATATACCTAATCCCGCACCGGCTAATCTTAGCCAGGAACAATTCGAGTTACCGACTCAAGCGAGTCGCGATTATTATCAAACCTTCTCGCCAGCCTATTATTTGCAGAGCGACATTTCCGAAGACCTGCCGCACGCTTATCAGGTCACTAAAGCCAATAAAAAATTTCTTTTAAAGGTTACCTTGCTAAAGATACTCGCATTAAGGGATCAAAGAGAAAAGATTGCAGAATCGAATAGAATTAGTCGTTTTTTTTCATCAGAAGAGAAACTTAAGATCAAAGAGGATTATTTATTACTTGAATTAGCCTGGAGCTTAAATACTGATAGTCTTGGCGATTTAATCGAACTGATTTTAAATAGTAGCGATTTACTAGCAACAAGAGTCGGGATTTTAGGCGATCTTGAATTGCAAAGAATCTTAGGCCATTTAATTTTTCTAGCCGAGCAAGAAAAACGAAGTCAGCGCACGCAAATCGTAAAACCCAAGGCCTTTTATCAATCCTTTTGGAAGAAGGTAGGTGCTTGTGAAGCGATCTCACAAGCGTTGCAAGTATCCCGCGAGATAGAGACCCAATTAAATTCTGATCCTTACATGGAGCTGTCTATGCAGTAAATTGAATAAATAATTAAACCCTGAGGAGGCTTAAGGATAGTAAAAGAAAACTTAATTATAATAACCGCTTTCATGCCACCAGGTAGCGATAAGAAACAGGACATAGAGTAGATAATGCTTCACTATGCTTACGAATGGTTTCTTTTAGAGATAGATGCTTACATTGCTGCTTTAATCAAATTGCAGCAGCGAATCTTTGATGCCTTCGCCGCGATCTCGCTCGCTCTTGTCCGTCTTTTTTTGTTGTTGCTGAAACGGACGGTGAGTATTGTCAAAAATTGGCTTAAAGAGAATGAAGTAAATGATTGGCTGAAAACCGTTTTGCATGGCGCTTATTTTATCGTATTTGAAGATTTATATCTCTTTCTCTATGTGTTGCATTTTTTCAGGGCGTTTTTAACACTCATAAGTTATTTTGCCGATCAAGATAATAAAAATTTGGTTGAAGTCACTAAACTTTTATATGCACTGTTTAAAATTTTTATATCGCTGTTGATTTTGGCCGTTATGTTGGTACTGATGGCGCATGGAATAGCACCGTTAGCAACGATGTCATATCAGGCTATCAAAATATTATTTCGTATTTATACTTTTTCAAGGTTCGCGATTAGCGTTATTACCTTAGGATTTAGTTATTATCAATTAAAATCGTGTAACAAAGGTCCCGATCATGATTGGCTAAAGGCAAACTATCAGGGCAATATCAAAAAACATTTTGAGATATTAGTGGTAGCGATACCGATAACCGTTCTATTCACGTTAGTTAGCTTGGGTATAGTGACCGGACCTTGGTTTTGGATCATGTTGGGATTAGCCAGTCTATTTCTAATATTCGATATGGCAAAGGCTATTTATTACCATATCAATCGCTGCAAGATACCCGAGCCGGAAGTTGGTAAATTGACACAACAGAATTCATTCATCAATGTTTCAATAAATGATTATTATTATAGAAAATGTCGGAGCGGCAGACTCGAGATAGATAATATTGAAAGTAATCGAATTTATCTATTAAAGGAAATCATTGTAAAAATTAAGCAATTACAAGTTAAATTAGCCCATCATTCAGCCTCACGATTCGGTTTTTTTTCAGAAAGATCCAAACTCGAAAAAAAGATTGAAGGTTTAAAACAAGTAGCCAGTCATTTGTTAATGGATGATTACCAGAAGAATGAAATACTACGTGAAAATCTTGTCAATGCTTTACAGAAAGATTATCAAAGCTTTATAGCCACCAGAAACGTTCGAGGACTTTTCCATCAAGAACAGATTGAAAATTTAATCAATGAATTTAAGGATCATTGTTCCGATGGAAGCATTTTTGATGAATTATTGCATGCTCGGGACAGGCTTAAAGAAAAATTTAGTCAAAAAGACATGACTCACTTTCAATCCTTTTTTAAAAGTATAGGTGATAATAAGGATATTTTCTATGCTTGTGAGGCTTTTAAAGAATTACAGCAAAAAGCCAACGAGACCGCTCATGAAACAAGTGTAGAAAATACCGGGGGTCTTAGCTTTAACAAGTAGATCCATGCTAGTATAGGTTAAATTTTAACCACGGGGAGACCTTGTATGTCCCTAAGCTTACTCTTTATTCTTATTATTCCGATAGCTATCGTATTATTTAAAAGCTTTTTTACGGTCAGTCAACAATCGGTTGATGTGATAGAGCGTTTTGGCAAATATGCTCGTTGTGCACACGCCGGTTTAAATTTCAAAATCCCCTTTATCGAACGAATTGCCGGTGCCATTTCGCTGCGAATCTATCCTTTAGATGTCACCTTAGATACCAAGACCCAAGACAATGTGATTGTGAAGATCCAGGTTTCGGTCCAATACCGCATTAAAGAAGATCGAGTTTACGATGCGTTTTATAAGTTAGAGAATGCGCGGGAACAAATTACAGCTTATGTGTTGGACTTGGTGCGTGCTGAAGTCCCGACGATGAGTTTAGATGCTGTCTTTGAAAAGAAGGATAGTATTGCCAATGCCGTCAAGAATGAATTAACCGGAACGATGCAAGAATTTGGCTATGAGATTGTGAAAGCCTTAGTGACGAATATTGATCCGGATGAGAAGGTCAAACATGCCATGAACGAGATCAATGAACAACAACGTTTACAAGTGGCTGCACAAGCGAAAGGCGAGGCAGAAAAGATCTTAAAAGTTAAACAGGCAGAAGCTGAAGCAGAAAGTAAGCGTTTACAAGGTGAGGGAATTGCTAATCAACGTAAGGCTATTATTTGTGGTTTACAGCAGTCGGTGGGCGAATTTCAAAAGGCGATTCCGGGCGTGACAGCAGCTGATACCATGAACTTGGCGTTGATTACTCAATATTTTGATACATTAAAAGAGATTGGTGCCAATAGTAAAAGTACGACGATCCTATTACCGCATTCGCCGGGTGGTTTAAAGGATATTGCTGCGCAACTTCAAGAAGGTATTATTACTGGAAATCTAGTGGCGAGTCGAGAAAAATCAGAATAATTAACGGTATAAAAAATTTGAAAACGAATTACGGCAGGTTTATCATAACAGGTTGTGGGCGCGTCGTTTTTAGCAGGTATTAACTTTAACTACAAAAATATTAAAACAAAAAGCATGTCCAAAAAAATAGTAAATCTTCATCAAAACAAATGCTAATAGGGGATGATATTACCCTATTAATCATTGAAAGCGCTAGGGAATATTTTCCTTTTTTGAAGGAGGGCAACGACGATTTATACAGACAAATTGCTCTTTTTAATAAGGGCAACGTCGAATTATATATGTAAATTGCTCTTTTAAAGGGATATTTTGAGAATTATTATTTAGGAAAAAATTCTAATCATGATAAAAAGGCTATGAATGACCCAAAGGGTGCAAAAAGTGCTACCAACTTTCTAAAGGGATTTCATGAAATCTCTTCTATAGAAGCCTTTGGATCAAGAAAAGAGAATCGTGATCGACTTCGAAAAGTCCAATCTAGACGTTTCACTCAACTAGATGATGATAAATTTAAGGACTTTAAAAAAACTGTCACTAAGTATAACTCGTTCATTAATCTCAAGTCATTGATTTCGGGTTTAGACGATGAAAAAACCGCTCTTGATACAGCTAAGATAATTTTTGTATTGTTCAATCAGGCACTCCCTTATTACTCTAGTGAGATACGTTGTTGTTTTGATCTAGAGCAATTATTTGTAGAATTTGAAAAAATTCATCACCCTTTGGGTATTACTAAACTGACTGAAGAAGTAAATTTTGCAGATCGCCGCAGAATGACTCTGTGAAAAAATTTAAGTTGTTAAATGTTAAGCGTACTGCATCCGACTTGTTTGATAAAATAGCGATGCAAATAACTATCTTGACTGAGTTCGGGATGAAAACTCGCAGCAATAATATTATTTTCTTGTATGGCAACTACTTGCTCTTGGTAGGTTGCTAATACTTTAATCTCAGCTCTTTCTAAGGGAGTTAATTGAGGTGCGCGAATGAAAACCATTTCCATTGCAAGATCTCTGACTAGACAATGTCCC
>CASFML010000017.1 GCA_949295795.1 uncultured Gammaproteobacteria bacterium
ATGCACATAGTACTGAATTTGATGCTGAGACACCTTATCCAGTGGTTGCTTTAGTAAGAGAATGGACAACCGTTGATGGTCAACTTGAAAAACGCGATAAAGATTCTGATCTAGGCGGCACCATGCGTTTAGGTGGCCAAATTTGTTGTTTAAAAGAAGGAACAAAGGCTAGAGAGTTATATAATTGTGATAAAGTTATTGAACGCCATCGACATCGTTATGAAGTTAATAATCAACTATTACCATTACTAGAAAAATCGGGTTTAATCGTTTCGGGTCGTTCTGAGGATGGATCCTTGGTAGAAATGATCGAATTAGAAAACCATCCTTGGTTTATCGGGTGTCAATTTCATCCGGAATTTACATCGAATCCTCGCGATGGCCATCCTTTATTTGTTGGTTTTGTTGAGGCCGCCAAATTGCAACATAAACATCTTTTAGAAAGTGCTAATTTACCATCAAATTTTTAGAAGCTCTGAAAACTAAAAATTAGAAACTGGGCTTAGTGCTGGACACAACGCATCTAATCCCAAAAGGGTAGGAAATCCATCTTCCTATCAGTAATTCTAGATCCATCAGACTTGATAGCAATTTATTGTTACTGGTTTTTCGAATTTTCTTTTCCAAAAGTTGACGTTGTTCAGTATCTGGTTTTGATAATAAACGTTTGTTCCATAACTTTGCTAAGAAGAAAGCAGGATAAATAAAACTGCCTAAATGCGAACGATTAGAAATTTTAAATCCCTGATCAGTAATTAATTTACAAAGCTTAGTTAGTCTATACCGACGAAAATGCATGCAAATTTTATCATGTGCATCATATAAATGCGGTCCGGCTGGAACTTCCAGAATGAGAGTGCCATTCGGTTTTAAAATACGATAAATTTGTTTTAACGTAGTGACGTCATCTTCTATGTGTTCCAAAACGTTTAATAGGATAATAGCGTCTACACAGTTATCAGGTAAAGGACATTGCAATATATCAAAACGTAATAATGGAATAGTTATTTTTTTAGATAATTCTATAAGTGGTTTATAAATGACATCGGAACCAATAAGCATGGCATGAGGAATACATGCCTGAATTTTTTGTAACATATAACCCGAAGAACAACCTATTTCTAAAATGGTAGGATTGTTTATAGATTCCAGATTTTTCTTTAATTGGTTAAGTGTGTATTGTCGGGAAGCACAATCTATAAAATGATTATCCCCCGCAGCATTTTCATGGTAATGAGTAAGCTCGTCATTCCAGCCAGCCTGATTAGAACTATAATGTAATACCTTGATTCGTTCATTACCAAGCTGAAAATCATGCCCCGTCCATTTTGGATTAGGGCCATCTTGGCTAAGTGGAGGCAACTGAAAAGGTAGGTCCATGCTCTGTTCCTTAAAGTTAATAAACTTAACAATCAGATTATATTTTACATGAAAAAAAATTTTCTAAATTAAATGAAACTTCTTAAAGCAGAGTAGTGCAGTTGACGCGCTAGAAAGAGCTGCGTATATTCAACGCTATATTTATGTTTAAAATAACATAACAGTACAATTATGTCTAAATCCGAATTGTATAAAAATTATCAGCTTGCTTGGGATGATATCACCGCAGCGTTAAAGTCCTGGCGAATTTGGCTGTTACTGGCTTGGCATGAGGTAAAATTACGGTATCGTCGTTCCACATTGGGTCCTTTCTGGATCACTCTCAGTATGGCTATCACTATCTATACTATGGGAGTATTGTATGGTCATTTATTCAAGATGGATTTAGCACTTTACTATCCTTTTCTTGCAACAGGGATTTTGGGGTGGAATTTAATTTCGTTGATCGTTAACGATGCAACCCTTACGTTTGTCAATGCTGATCAATTTATAAAGCAAATGAAACAGCCCTATTTATTTTTTATATTGCAGTCGGTTACGCGAAATTTTATTATTTTTTTCCATAATATTTTAGTATTAGTCCCATTAATATTTTTTTTTCATCTTAAAATTAACTGGAATAGTTTATTTATCTTGGTTAGTTTATTAGTGCTTTGGGTTAATGCGGTTTCATATAGTATGATATTAGCTCTTTTAGGAACGAGATTTCGAGATATACCCATATTAGTTGCCAGTTTAATACAAGTGGTTTTTTTCTTAACTCCCATTATGTGGTCACCTGCCATTTTACCCATGCGTTACCATTATATTATTGATTTTAACCCTTTTGCCCAATTCATGGAATTATTTAGAAGCCCTTTATTAGGAAGCTTACCTTCCAATTACGCATTATTTACATCCTTAGGTTTAACTGCTCTAGGTATTTTTTCAGCTTTTATTATATTCAGCCGCTACCGTGCTAGAATTGCGTATTGGCTTTAATGAGTATTTTGTAATGGCATTAATACAACTTAACTCTTTAACAATTGATTTTCCTATCTATCATCTCAATGCTCGGTCAATTAGAAAACGTTTTCTCCGTTTAACGGGCGGTGCACTACGTAAAGAAACAGAGCATACCGTTGTCGTTAAAGCCCTAGATAATATTACTTTCACCTTAGAACATGGTGATCGGGTTGGGATTATTGGCCATAATGGTGCTGGAAAAAGTACCTTATTGCGTGTTTTAGCTAAAATATATGAACCGAGTCAAGGTAAAATAGATATACAGGGCAAAGTATCTCCTCTGCTAAATGTGATGTTAGGCATTAATCCAGAATCCACAGGGTATGAAAATATTTTAGTCCGTGGACTTTTGCTCGGTCTAAATCGAGAAGAGATTCAAGCTAAGATGCAGGAAATTGCAGAGTTCACTGAGTTAGGCGAATATTTGTCAATACCAATACGCACCTATTCTGCGGGGATGCAATTGCGTTTGGCCTTTGCTGTAGCCACCTGTATTAAGCCAGAAATTTTATTAATGGACGAAATGATAGAAGCAGGTGATGCGACATTCAAGAAGAAAGCTGAAGCACGTTTACATGAGTTTATTGAGCAATCAAGCATTATGGTATTAGCATCACATACTAATGAAACGATTCAACGACTGTGCAATAAAATAATTCTTCTAGAAAAAGGCAAGCTAAAGTACTGCGGCCCTTTAGAAGGATTTAAATTATATTAAAAAACATGAACTGTATCTATTTATGATGATCAAAATTCATAATTGCTGAAACTTTCCAATCGATCACCCTTAAATCGAATGAAAAATTTATTTTAAAAATTGAATTTGAAAACATTTCACTTTTAAAAAAATAAAGTTGCATTGCCTATAGGCGTTTATAAAACGGTGTTTTTTAATTTTTAAATGGATTTAAATATAATGCGTGAAAAAATATCTTTCATTAGAGTTACTATCGAAATACTATCTTTATGCTTAATTGTTTTGGGAGTAGGGGTAATATTTTTAAATCAAACAAACATGGATTTTATTTTTAACGCAGATGTCTTAACTATACCTGAAATAATCAAAGACTTATCCAATGGAGGCCATTTTAGAGATTGGTACATTCCAACTACTAGCACATTTTTTCCAGATTGGATAATAGCGTACATCTCGCATTTGCTTACAAAAAATATATATTATCAGCTTCTCATTATTGCGAACATGAGCACAATTTTAATATATATAATGTTAAGAAATATATATTGTCAATTCTTTGATAGAAATAAAGAAATCTTATATACATTAATATCAATAGGAATTCTGCTTTTTTTATTTACGGAACACTTACAACCCTACATATTTATATTAGTTACAAGCGAACACGCAGGTGAATTTATAATTGGTTTATTATATTTATCTCTTCAAATTAAATCATTAAATAAACACTCTATCAACACTAAAATTATTTTAAGATTAGCGCTGTATACGTTGTCTTTTTTAATGGGGATGTCGGACGTTTTGTTCGGTATACAATTTCTAATCCCTATTTTATTAGTACATTTTTTTTTGGTTTCTCAAAAAAGGATAAGCTTAAATTTTCTAATTAAATTTTCTATTTTACCCGTTTTGTTTTTTACATTGGGCGTATATTTGTTACGTTATGTGACTCCAAGAACAGGAATTTGGTGGTTTATAAAATACCATTTCACAAAATATAATTTTTATGAAATCTACTCAAACAATGTTTTATTCATAATTGACAATTTAAAAGACTTATTTAAATCATCTGAACTAATAACCATTCTATTTTTTATATTTTGGATTTTAGTTATAACGCTATTTAATATTTTTTCATTAAAAAGGTTTAATAAGTTTAAAAATAAAATATACATAAATAATTCTAATGTCTTTCTTAATTCTTTTTTCTTGTTCAGCAGTTGCCTAAATTTAATAGTCTTTATATTGACATCTAAAGCGCCTACTTTAAGATATTTAGAGCCATTATTCTTTTTTCCAATCTTATTTTTATTCTTTCAAGATAATTTTTTTAGTAAAACTAAAAAAAATAGCAATGTTATTTTATTTTTAACGACTATTGTTTCTTTGCTTTTATTAACTAATCTAGTCTGTAAATTTCATCAAATGAAAATAATAAAAAAACAATTCTACCCTAAAGAACTTGAATGTGTAGATAAAGCTTTAGCGAACGAAGATAAATACGGTGTTGCAAATTATTGGACTGCAAGGCCTTATTCTCTGTTTAGTCATAATGAATTAGAGATTTCCTCAATAACAGGAAATCTAATGTTTTTTCTACCGGGTTCAACGATAAATAAAAATAGATCAACTTATAGTTTCGCAATTATCGATATAGGAATGAAAGATCATACCTGGAAATTAAATCAAAAGCTTATTGAAAATATTAATGGTTTACCCAATAAAATAGTAATATGTGGTTCTCAGAAATTACTCATATATCCTAAAAATGGATTAAAAATCTTCTACAATCCCAATCAATAATAAACCAAGTTTTTTTATAAGCTTAATCTTTTTAATAATCTAAACGATTACGCTAGTGCAAACTCAAAGAAACAATTATATAAACTTAAATATATTTATTTAACGTACTAAAAGATATCAATTAACATTCATTAACAATTAAATAAACTAATTAAATTTTTTATGAAGTAATTATATATAATTTTGCAGCTTTTCATAAAATAATTTAGCAGGATTAGACATTAAAGCTGCTATATTTTCTTCTAGTATGATTACATCTGAGGATAGTATAGGATCTAACATGTCTTTAGCATCAATATTTACTTTCTCTACTATAGGCTCACTATTTCTTATGTATTCAGTTTTGCTAGTATTAAAATATCTGTAAAGCAAAATTTTTGAAAAAATATTACTTTTAACTAATGCATTGATCGGTTGATCAGAAAAACTATCACCTATAAATGTTAGTTTGATATTGGTAGGCGTTAGCGAAGGTTTAAAAGTTAACTTAGGTGAAAAAAATGTTGGTTTCTTAAAAAGATTTAGAAGATTTAACAAATCAATATCATAAATATTAGGATTTCTAACTAATTTATAATCAAAATCAATTAAATTAAGCTTAGTTGAGTTCAAAAGATTTAATTTTTCAATAATAAAGTTAGAAGTTATTGCCCCTGCTAAAAAATTCCAATGAGTACCCCCTGGAGAAAACATACTGATATTGTATTTCTTGGTCGCATCTTGCATAATTAAAGGCGCGTTAATTACATTTACACCTCTTTCATTTAAGAGGTTTTCAAATTTTTTATTGCGCTCATTTTTTATAGATTCATTTCCATGGCAAAATCTTGATGGTATCGCAGAATGTAAATATTCAGCCTTAGAAGGCGCGATTAAATAAATAAATCTTTTGCCTTTTTTAAAAAAATAATTATTAATTAATGCTAATTTATTTGCCCATTGAATTAAAAAGGCATCATCATACAAAGAATTTTCATTTGAGCAATATGCTTTAATGTAACCAAGTTCAAAAAGTTGACCATTTTTTCCAATAATAACTTGATTATTATAAGAATAGGATTTTTTAAAAAATAAGTAATAGATTTCATTGTTTAAGCGTATAATAGAACTACGTAATGGTAAATTATTAATAAACATTGACTCATAATAATTTTGAATAGTATGTGACGAAAAATTTTTAATCGTAAGATTGGGAGTCGTTAATTGTTCAACATAACCATATAAATTATTAACAAAAAGAAAGTCTAGATTCAAATTAAAAAAGTATTTAATTAATAAAATACTGACAGGCATAAAAATTATTAAAATAAATAAAAGAATAAAATTATAGTAAAAAAATTTTTTTTTCATACGGTATTTTAAAACTTAAAATAAAGAAACGGATTAAAACTGATAGAAATCGATTTGAATAATGCAAATAATCCAAAAAGGGTAAATAGGAAATTATTAACAACTGAATGCCACTTCCAGTTTAAATAGTTAAGTTTTAAAGCGTTAAATCCAGGTACAATTGGTGCAAATGAAAGTAATGATCCTATTGTGATAGCAAGTAGAATGTTAGATGTCAAATCCACATAGACGCCATTTGTGGGATTTAGACCGAATAACGCATAGAAATAATCGTGGATTTGACCGAAATTTTCTGAACGAAAAATTCCGAAACCAAGCGCAACAAAAACAAAGGTTAGTGGTGCAGCAAAAATTGCTGGCAAATTTTTAGATATCTTTAGCCAAAATAGCTTATCTATAATCAAAAAAATCCCATTATAGACCCCCCAAACAACAAATGTCCAATTTGCACCATGCCACAGTCCTACTAATAAAAAACATATCCATAAATTTATAAATTGGCGCTTTTGTGTTTTACGATTTCCTCCTAGAGGTATATATAAATATTCTTTAACCCATGTAGATAGTGATATATGCCATCGTCGCCAAAATTCAGTAAAACTAGTTGAGATATAAGGCATATTAAAATTCTCTTTTAAAGTGAACCCCAGCATACGTGCAATTCCTAAAGCCATATCTGAATATGCCGAAAAATCAAAATAGATTTGTAATGAGAAAGCCAGTAATCCAACCCATGCATATTGACAAGTTAGTGAATTAGCGGGAAGCGAAAAAATCTGATTGACACCTTCTGCACAAGTGTCTGCTATTAATATTTTTTTAATTAAACCAACAGTAAAACGTTTAAATCCATAAAAAATATCTTCAAATAAATATAATCGTTCATGCAATTGCTGTTCAATCTCGTTGTATTTTATTATAGGTCCAGCTAATAATTTAGGAAATAAAAAAACATAATTTAGATACTTTAAAATACTTTTTGCTGGTTTTCCATTACCTCGATAAACATCAACTAAATAAGTAACTTTTTCAAAAGTTATAAATGAAACACCAATAGGAAGTACCACATTTAAAAAATCTGGTGTTTTAAGGAAATAAGCATTTAAATATCCTAAATTCGTGTAGAAAAAAGCTGCATATTTATAATATACCAAAATCATCAAGTTTAAAAAAATTCCTAATACTAGTATTATTTTTTTTCTAAATTTTCTATTATCTAATAAATATATATACTTACATAATACATGATCAAACATGGATGACACTAAAGCGATTAAACAAAATATGGGTTCGCTCCAAAGATAGAATAAAATACTCCCTGTTAATAATACATAATCTCGAATTTTAATATGAGTAATATAAAATATAGTTAAAAATGTAGGTAGAAATCCAAATATAAAAAAAGGAGATGAAAATAACATAAAAATTTATAAGATTTAACTTTTTTAAAAAAAATATTAAATTTGTTTTATTAAGCGCTTAATGCACATGACAACCTTTCAATAATTAAGTTTTTATCAAAACCTGCAACAAGATTTAAATATTGAAACTTAGTTACATGCTCATGTGCAATATGATGAAAATTATTTGGATTTACGAAATCTAAAAATGTTGAGTTTTGTAATGCAAAAATATACGGAAAGATTTCTGAAAGGCGTTCATGAAATTCTGGTAAAGTTATTCTATGAAAAACATTTAAGCACCAATGATTCATTTCTAAATACACAATGGGTTTGTATTTTTTTAGAGTTTGATAAGCGCCTTCAAGAGCAAATAGTTCGTAACCTTCAATATCTAATTTAATGAAGTCAACGCGATTAAGCGACAAAGAATTAAAGTAATTGTCTAAAGTGTGCAAGGGGACTGTGACCGTAAAATGCTTTTTGTCAGCTTGATAGCGATTTGCTACAAAGGCACCAGCTAAAAAATTATTGCAGCCTTGCATAAGGACAGTTTCTTCTTTATTGCCTAAGCCAAAATTATGTAGTGTAATGTTATTCAACCTTGAATTTTTAATATTTTCTTTTAAGTACTCAAAAGTTATAGGAATCGGCTCGATAGCTGCGATTTTTCCTCTGCTACAAATGTCACTGAGCGCAATAGTGGTTAAACCAATATTGGCTCCTATGTCTATTATTTGCGAGTCTTCTTCGCAAAATCTTTTGAAAATTTCTACAGTGTAAGGTTCAAAATGTTCTCCATAGATTCCCAGATAGTCTGTATCACCCAGCATAGAATAATTTTTTCTATTAATCATTATTTTACGTTTCATGTAAGCGTCTCCTGTGTAATATCGAGAGTTGTTTGATCTGTGTCTATTACTAACCAATTATTTTTTATAATCACATTTAATAACATTTCAGTGCTTTCTTTCCAAGTCAAGCATTTCATACCTTCAGTATTAGGAGCTAAATTGTTTGAATATAATTCTAACCAATGTTTTAGAGAGCTCGCTAAACATTTAGGATCTGATCCTTTAAAATAAAAGGCATTATTTCCTGCAATTTCTCTAAATATAGGAAGATCTCTTGCAATAATATGTAAGTTATATCGAGCAGCTTCAATTAATGGTAGGCCAAAACCTTCATTTTCTGAAGCCAAGACAAGTGCTGTAGATTGCTGATAGATTTTTTGTAAGGTATCATCAGTTATATGTTGAAACCAAAATAGACGTTTCTTAAATTCAAAATGATTGACAATCTTGCCGATTAACTTCTCAACATTCCAGCCCTTACTACCAATAAGAATTAAATAAACATCTAATCCTTCTTTCCAAAGTTCGGTAAATGCATTTAGTATTTGCGAATAATTCTTTCTAGGTTCAATTGTCCCCACACTAATAAAACATATTTTAGTTAACATATTTTCTAGTAGCATTTCATCATCTATATTTCCATAGCTTGGTAAAGTTTCTTCAATATCCGAACCAAGATGAAAATAGCCAATTGATATCTTTTTATTAGAAATAGATGGATTTTTTTTTGAATAATCTAAAAAATCATTTACGACACTTTTGGAAATACCAATAACGCCATCTGCAAATTCTAATAAGGTTTCTAACCATGATAAAAAAATTGGTGGAATGTGATCGCGAAATAGTTCTGGCAATAAAAGTGGGAGTAAATCGTAAATGATAAAATAAAACTTGATACCTCGATTGAGCCAGTCATTTAGAAAAGGTTTGGAATGTATAATTTCAGGGCATAAATCTAGGCCTAAAAAAATATCATCTTGCCTAGCTTCTACAATTGTATCTTCTAGTAGATTGTTTGCTAATCCCAGTATTTTAACTACATAACCTCTAGCATAAAAATATTTAAAGCGTTGAGTATTATAGTATATAGGTTCTATTCGATAGCCTAATGGAGGATTTTTCAAGAGAGACATCAAAACACCTCTTACCACCCTTTGAACGCCCGTCCTAACATCATTGATGATTAAATTTGAAATGTCGACTAATATTTGAGGTGATTCTACAACTAAATGATTAGAGGCTATGCATTCTGCAGTATGAAGTATGTCTTTAGCTTCATATTCAAGGTGACTATCTTTAACTATTTGTGAAATCAGTTTTTCTTTGAGAACATTTGGATTATAGTTTAAGAAATGATTAATTTTATTTTCGAACTGTCCGGCTATATTTTCAAAGCTATAGTTTTCCTTTATATAGGTTTTAGAGTTTTGGGAAAGTTCACTGCGATAAGCAGGATTATTGTACAAATAATCTATCGCATTTTCCAAATCAACAATGCTAAATTCTTTTTTTATGTTAAATGTTATTTTATCTTGAAAAACATCTGTATTGACTATGGTAGGTATCCCTGCTGATAAACATTCTAGTATAAAAGTATAATCAGAAAAATTATTACTTAATTGAATCGCAATATCAGCTTCAAGTACGAAAGATTCAAATTGATTATGCGATTGAGTGTTAATTATATTAACTTTATTTTTAAATTTATTCTTTATGATTTTACTTTCAAGTATCTTTCTAAATCCAATTTCATTTTTTTTGAAAATGAATGAAAAATAAATATTTTTTTTATTCATATTTAATATATTCAATAATATATTAAATATATTACGATCAAACATTTCAGAAATTGTTGAAAAGTAAATACAAACCAAGAATTGGTCCTTATTTGAAACTTCGTTTTTTTTGCCTCTAATAATTTTTTTGAAAAAAAATTTCAATGGTGGTAAATCTATCTTTTGTATAAAATTAGGTTCATTAACTTTATAATATTTATTTGCTAACTCTAGTTTATATTGAGAATGTACAATTATTCCGCGAGAATATTTGAATATAGATAAGTTGCACGGATAGTGTTCAATAGTAGTATCTTTACCCCTTTCCTTATAAAAAAATAGTGCAGCGTAACCATGTGAAATATATAATTCATGACATAAAATATTATTTTCAGTAACTGAGCTATTACTAAAATCATTAAGTATTTTTCCTAAGTAAAAATCATGTAAAATTACAATACCAGGATATAATTTTAATAATTCAAAAGTTTTCCAATACCCATTTAAATTTTCAAATTGATATAAGATAATATCAAATAAGCAAGCATGTTTTTTAAATTTATCAATATCATATATTAAAAAATTAGCTTTCAACCAATCATCATTTAAATTATCTTGATTAGTAATTAACACGATTTCATAGAGGCAAGCCAATTCTGGAAGTAATTGTAAATTATAATTTAGAGTAGTATTTTTGGATAAGACAGGAAGAAAAAAAGCTAATTTTTTTTTATTAATACCTCTATTGGGTTTTGGCTTATTAAAATTGTAATTATATAAATCTTCAAAAGCATTCAAAACTTTAGAAGCAGTGCTACCCCAAGAAAATTTTTTAGATTGAATTGTTCCATGATTTATAAGAAAATTCTTAAAATCTTCATTTGTTAATACTTCTACTATTTTATTTGTTATATCACTGGTTTTTCTAGGGTTAAATAACGCAGCTTGACAATTAATGGCTTCTGGCATACTACTGACATTAGAGCAAATAGTGGGAGCGCCACAAGCCATAGCTTCAATAATTGGTAAACCAAAACCTTCATGTAGTGAGGGAAATACAAATACACTACAAAGATTATAGAGTAAAAGCAATATATGTTCACTTACATAACTAATTAATATAAGTTCATCTTTCTTTAGTTTATATTTTTGAGTGTAATAACATTGAAATTGTAAGGTAATTGCGTCGTTGACACTCACAATTATAACTAATTGAAGTTTTATTCGTAAATTATCGGGTAAAAGTGAAAATGCATTGATTAGCGAATCAATGTTTTTACGAAAGTCAGTTCCTCCAACATTAAAAATAAAATTACGTGTTATTTTGTAATCTGTCTTTAATTGAATTCTATCTTGCTTTAGTATGTTTTTTTTTCTAAAGATTGAATCTAAACCTACTGAACAATTGACAACACGAGTGCTTGGAATTGATAAATAATCTATGACTTCTTGTTTTGCAGAATTAGATAAAGTAATTAATAGATCGCTTTTTTTTAAGTGTTGCATTTTTTTATAAAAATGAAAAGGCGCAGGTTGATTTTTAATATATAAATCTGAATAGATAAAGGGAATTAGATCATAATGACTTGTTGCACATAAATAAGTCTGGTGAAATTCACCAATAGAGGTTGGTAAATCATCAGCCCATCCTTCGAATAAACTTGGTATAAAAACAATATCAGGAGATAAAGTTGCTATAAAAAATTCACGTAATTTTTCCGAGGTTTTAATTTTCCAAATATTTTTATAATGATGGCCAGATATATCATGTAAAGTATCAAAAACCTTAATTCTATTTTGAGGAAGTAAGTCTTGAAAAATATATCGTATTTTTTTTATGCTTTCGCTAAAGTTAGTATTTAGAATAAGAAAAACTTCATGCTCGTTAGATTTACGAATTAATTCTTTGGTTATTGCTAAGCTATATCGACCAATGCCTCGGTTTGCACTTATTCCTTGCGTACTTTGTAAATCTATTACAATTCTCATGTTTTTCAATTTGTTTGTTTAAACTTTGCAATCTCTTTTATTAAATCGCAATAGATTCTTTGTGCTGAAGAAGATAATTGAGAATTGTATTCCGAGATTAAGTATTTATGTTGAGACGTCTCTGTAAAAATTTTAGGTATTTCGTTCAATAATGGATAAAAATTAATCAATAAGTTTGGTCTTTCTTTTAGTTGCTTAAAGAAAATTATTTTCCATGTAGTTTTGCTAAATATTAATGCTATGAAGGGTAAACAAATTTTTTTAGTAAACCAAGATAATAAATATTTTTTATAACGACCATTATTTGGATTATTTATATTTTTTACATATAAACGTATTTTTTTTAAAAAAACATGAATAGTTGGGTGTAAAAATAGCATTATTTTAACCCATCTCATAACAATGCTGGGCGTTTTCTTTTTTATAAATCTAAATATAAAGACTAAAAGTAATTTTGCTATATATTTAGTTTGGTTTAACATAACCCTACATGACAGAATTAAAAAATAACTAGTGTCCTTAAATAATTTCTTATTTATTTTATCATAATGTAAATATAAAAAATCAGTGACGATATCCATGCTTATTTTAAATTTATAAAACTAATTAACTTTCTTTAAATCTGCATCAACCATCATAGTGATTAAAGTATTTAAGCCAGTTTTGAATTCCCAGTTTAACTTTGCTTTTGCTTTCTGTGGATTGCCTAACAACACATCAACTTCAGCTGGTCTAAATAAACGTGGGTCGATAGAAACAAAGTCTTGGTAATCTAAATCAACATGCTCAAAAGCTAATTTGCATAGTTGTCGAACTGAGATGCTTTGGCCTGTCGCAATAACATAGTCGTCAGGTTTTTCTTGCTGCAACATAAGCCACATCGCTTCAACATAATCTGCTGCATAACCCCAATCTCGTTTAACGTCTATATTTCCTAGATACAGTTTATTCAAATTACCCTTTTTAATCTGGGCTACACCCTGTGAAATTTTACGGCTAACAAATTCAATTCCCCGTAAAGGTGATTCATGATTAAATAAAATCCCATTAGAGGCATGTAAATTGAAACTTTCCCGGAAATTAACGGTCATCCAATGGCCATAAAGTTTTGCCACCCCATAAGGGCTACGCGGATAAAAAGGCGTTTTTTCATTTTGATGTTTGGCTTGAATTAAGCCAAAAATTTCACTACTCGAAGCTTGATAAAATTTCGCTTTTGGATTGACTAAACGAATCGCTTCTAAAAGATGAGTAACACCTAGTGCTGTCACTTGCCCTGTGAGGCTAGGTTGCTGCCAAGAGGTACCTACAAAACTTTGAGCAGCCAAATTATAAACTTCATTGGCTTGAGAGGCTTCCATAGCCCTAACTAAAGAGGCAGGATCCATCATGTCACCATCAAGGAATTCAATGGAAAACTCTATACCTAACTCTTTTAAACGCCATAAACTATCACTGGTCCGACGTGCGACCAAACCAAAAACCTGATAATTTTTCCCTAATAAAAACTGTGCAAGGTAGGCGCCATCTTGACCCGTTATCCCAGTGATCAGTGCTTTATTAATCATCCAAATCCATTTAAATGTTTTAAAAAACGAAACTCTACTACATTCGTTAACTATATTCAATACCGTTTTCTAAAATTGTATTTAATTTACTTTATAAAATGTTTAAGTAAAATTATTAACTTTGATTAATATCAGATATCTGATATTAATGAGGTTAATTAGCTAATTAACCTATGTTCTAAACTTAATATAGCTAAAAAAATTCAACTATCATTCTTTGATAAATAAGGAAGTTTAAACGATGGGGTTGTCAAATAGTATTAAAAAAAATTTTGCAATATTTATTCTGTATTCTTTAATAGCTGCTTCATTTTTGTCCCCTTTGGCAAGTGATGTAGCTATACCTAGAGTAACTGACCTATCTATCCATGCAAATTTAGTATTGTTAGCTTCCAAAGCCTTAAAGGAAGGTCAATTTCCTCTACGAGTGGCCCCTGGGATGCATGATGATCTATTCTATCCTCAATTTCAATACTATTCGCCTTTAGTTTATATAATCACTGGGTATATTTATCAAATCTTAACACCGTCTAATCCTTACGCCGCTATAAAATTAGTTATTTGGTTTGGTTTAGTTATCTCTGCGTTTTATATGTATTTTTTAATAAAAAAAATTACTGATGATAGTGTTGCCGCTATCTTATCAGGTATTGCTTATATAGCAGGACCTTATTTTTTAACTAATATTTTGGTAAGAGGAGACTTTACTGAGTCAGTTGCACAATCTATATTGCCAGCAGTCTTATATTATTGTTCCCAACCTTTTTTAAGAAAGCAGATGACTGTAATTAATTTTTTTATTACAGCTTTGGTGTGGTCCCTATTAGCAATAACACATTTGATCACCTTTATAAATACATCTTTAACGATAATTTTTTTTCTTTGTCTTTTCAAAATGGAAAACCGCTTAAAAAAATTAATATGGAATGGATTAGCCTATGTATTCAGTTTTTTATTAGCAGCTTGGTATCTTGGGCCCATTATCCTATCTCATTCCTGGTTAAGTATTTCCGATAAATTAAATGACCCATATGTAACTAATTACCTAACTTTATTCCAAAACTTATTAGCTTTTTTTTCAAACTCTTTATCGCCTTTAACCTTTGCTAGAACTGGAGCTGATTTTTTTATGAATCCAGTGCTTTGTCCTTCAATGGGTTTGACAGTGTTATCAGCAGTAGGTTTGTGCTCTTATATGATCTGTTTACATTCGCAAAAAGATATTTTAAATAATAGAAAATTAATTAAAGTATCTTTAATTTTATTTTATTTAAGTTTTTTCATAACATGGTCTCCTGTTGATTTTTGGAAATACGTCCCTAAAATCTTAGTCGTTGAACAGTTTAGTTATCGATTTGCCGCTCAAGCCTTGTTATTTGGTGTTTTACTAGTCGGGCTTTCGATTAATTACCTTTCAAAAGGTAAAAATTCTACACATATTTTAATTATAGGCATTATTATAATTTGTTTTAATAGCAGTAGTTGGTTAGTAGCTTCTTATCCTAGTATGGAAGTATCAGCTATAACTGGAGCATATGAAAATACTGATTATCTTACCTCAAAAATAAGGAAAAAAAATGAGCTTAATTTAAGTTCATTAATCATGAATCATGAATTAGTGCGTTTAAATTGCAAAAAAAAACATTCTGATTTAAATTGTCGATTATTAACCTCTACTGAAGGGCTAATTGAATTACCTGCTCTTTACTATCCTAAATTATTAAAAATCACGGTAGATGGTAATAAAATGCTCTATTCTGCTGTCAAATTTAATAATTATTTTTTAGCTGCTATAAAACTTAAACCCGGATTACATAATATAACGATTAGATTTAATGGCCTCGTTTGGGCAAATTGGATTAGTTTAATAGCTTGGTTAATTTTGATGATTGTTACTACTATATATTTAATTAAATTAATCTTTAAAAAAAGAATTATCATAGATGATATGGATATTATTTATTAACATTTAAAGTAATCATAAGAAATACGCATGAATATTATTCTGAGTACAAACACATTACGTTATCCATTGACAGGAGTTGGAAACTATACAAAAAACTTGTTACATGGATTACGAATAAATAACGCTATTAACCAGGTTATTTGTATTCCTAGTCTTTTGAAAAACAGTAGCGAAATTAATAGCAAAAATATTTGTATTAGTAAATTAAAAAAAACACTTAAGGTATTACCAGGTTTATATAGTTGTTACAACTATTTAAATGATATTTTCTATAAAAAGAAAACTCAACATTTATTAGGAGAAAATTATATTTATCATGAACCTTGTTACATCTTAAGACCTTATTCAGGGCTTAAAATTTGCACTATACATGATTTATCACACATTAAATATCCCGAATACCATCCAAACGAGAGAGTGAATTATTTATCACGTTATTTACCTAATTCAGTGCTAAGAGCAGATCATATTATTACGGTGTCTAAATCTATTCGTAATGAAATTATAAATCTATTGAATGTAGCGCCTGAAAAAGTAACTTGCATATATCATGGTATTTCAAAACTATTTAAAGTACGTTCTTATAATGATGTAAAATCAGTTCTAGCTACCTATGGTCTAAATGAGAAAACTTATTTACTGAGTGTCGGAACTCTTGAGCCGAGAAAAAATTTAGAACGTTTAATCCAGGCTTTTAAACGATTACCAGAGCAGCAGCGAAATAAATATCCCCTAGTTTTGGTGGGAACCAAAGGATGGAATACCTCTCGTTTTGAAAAACTAGCTCGCTCGCTTATTAATCATGAGCAATTATATTGCTTGGGTTATGTGCCAGAAGTTTATTTGCCATATTTATACTCGGGAGCATATGGATTTATCTATATCTCCATCTATGAAGGTTTTGGTTTACCTTTATTAGAAGCAATGGCCAGTGGAATACCTACCCTAACAAGTAGTGAATCAGCCATGCCAGAGGTAGTAGGAAATTCTGCGATGATGGTTAATCCCTTTGATATCGATCTTATAACCGATAAATTAAACGAATTAATAAATGATTTAACGCTACGAGAAAGGCTTAAACATATAGGTCCTATTCAGGCAGCAAAGTTTTCTTGGGATTCCTGCATAGAAAATACCATTGAAGTTTATCGACGAACTTTGAAATCTTCAGGAATGGTTTAGTTTTTAATCTGAATCTTTTGTATGTACTGACCACAGGAAAATGTTCGCAATAAGGGTGTTTTCTCTAAATTCGGTTCAAAATAATTCAATATTTTGGCTAAAAAATCTGGACAAAACAAAGGAACAAAGCCAACATACTCCCACCATTTTATCAAACCATTTGTCTAATTTTCGAGAGTAGTAAGATTTCTCTTCATGCAGAATGTGATAAGGTGAAACTTTTTCCATTATTTTTAATACAGGATTGTACCCATTGGGTTCTGCCACAACAATTTCATGGGCAATATTACCAATAATTTTGATAGCTTTTTGAACTTGATCAAGATGATGTAAAACCCCACGAATAATAGCAATATCAAAGTTTTTAATGGGGGGTGAACTATAAACATCTTTTACTTGAAATTCAATTTTATTATTCTGGGATATATTTTTTTGGGCTAATTAATGGCTGCATCATTAGGATCTACACCTAATACAAAGCCAGGGTTTAAGGTAAGAAGTTCTTTAGTAAATATTCCATCGCCACAACCAATGTCTATAATGCGCTTGCCCTTGACACAACCTAAAGCCTGATGAATAACTTTACTGGTTCTCATGCTAGATAAAGTACTCGATAATTTATTAGTTTTTGAATATTTATACATCCATTTAAATTGACATCAGTTCTAAACGTATCAATATTTTTCTCTTGCATAATTAACCTTTCCTGCCTGGTAAATTTAGCTGATTGCACAGAGTTTTAAATACATAAGTTTTTTTCTTTTATATTGTTATTTTCTTCACGATCATAATTATCTTTGAAGCGAATGATATCGTCTTCACCTAAATAACTTCCTATTTGTAATTCAATTAATATTAAATCCCTTTCAGTGAAATTACTTAAACAATGTTTACATCCTAATGGTATAAAGGTTGATTCTTGTTCGTTCAAGATAAAATGTTTGCGATCATTTTCGACCGTGGCAATCCCTGTGACAACCATCCAGTATTCACTTCGATATTGATGCATTTGTAAAGATAAACTTGCACCAGAATGAACTGTCAATCGTTTTAACTTATAATTAGGACCTTGATCTAGAATAGTGAAATGTCCCCAAGGACGGTAAACTGTTTGATGATAGCGATAGGCTTCGTGGCCATTTAATTTTAATTCTTCCACTAATTGTTTCACTTTTTGAAGATGGGTGTGTTTGCAAACAAGTAAGGCGTCACTAGAATCTATAATGGTTAAATTTTCTATTCCAATCGCGGCAATTAATCTTCCGGGTGAATTTTGACTATAAATAGTTGTATTATGAGTTTCCTGTAAACAGGCATTGCCGACGACCCGATTACCATTTTCACCAGGTTTTAATAAAGTGTTCAACGCGTCCCAAGAACCAACATCCGACCAACCGAAATCAGCGGGTATTACGACAATATTTTTAGCTTTTTCCATCAAGGCGTAATCAATCGAAATATTTTCTAACTTACAGAAACTTTTTTTATCTAAATTAAGTTTATCGTAGGATAATCCGTTTTTTTTATAACTTAATTTCCAGCAATTCACAACGTTAAAATAAAGTTCTGGCGTATGTTTTTCCAATGCTCTTAACAAGGTTTGAACACCAAAGCAAAAAATTCCTGAGTTCCAAAGATAATTACCCTGTTCTATGAAAGATTGTGCTTCCTCAGATATTGGTTTTTCATGAAATTTAACAACCCTGTAAGCAGAAGCTAAATTCTTTGATTCAAAATATTGAATATACCCATACGCAGTTTCAGGTTTATGAGGAATAATTCCAAAAGTGGTTAAATATTCTTTTTTTGCAAGCTTATAGGCATTTTCGACATTTAAGTTAAACTTCTCTTGGTTTAAAATGATATGATCCGCGGGTAATACCAATAATACGGCTTCAGGACCCAATAGTTCTTTTATAAACAATGCAGCGAAGGCAATAGCAGATGTTGTATTCCGAGAAAAAGGTTCTAATATAAAACTAAACTCTTTTGATATACCAAGTTGACCTAAAGCATTAAGCTCTTTTTTACTTTGGTAATAATACTCAAAATTAGTTACCGTGATAATTTTTTCTGTATGGGGTATATTGATAGCGCGATGATAAGTTTTTTGTATTAATGAATAAGGGTCATTATTGAGGCGAATAAAAGGTTTAGGGTGTGCTTCGCGAGAAATAGGCCATAAACGAGACCCATTCCCGCCTGACAAAACAACAGGGACAAGCATCTTATTTCATCCTTGAACTTTAATAAATTCTTGAAAACAAGCGTTTGATTTACTTATCCTAATCGCTATTGGTTTTGTTTGATCTTAGGATTATATTGTTATTTAACACCATTTTTTTGGGTTTGAATAAGGTTTACACTTTCAGCTAAAATTAAATGCCCAAAAAATTTTAAAGAACCCATTGAAACACAGCTTATTTAGTATATCAATATACAAAATAAGCTCAAAATAAGCTTCCAGGGTCGGGTTATTACATTTGGATTATGGAAAATATTTTACATTTAGGTAAATTTTCGAGTGAACGAGTAGGTGGGATTGAAACTATCGTTGATACATTGCTTTTAGGGTTGAGTGTTGACTTTAAATTGTTCAATTTGGTGGCTAATAGCAGCTTTAAAAATAGCGTAATCGAACAAACTGGGTATGTCGAATATAGTGCGGCCTTAGCGGGTATTTTTGCGCGTACGCCGTTTTGCCCAAGCATGCCTTATTATATTAAAAAGCTAAACGAACGGTATCAATTTTCAATAGTTCATTTACATTTTCCCAATCCTATGGCACACCTCGCTTCTGAAATTTTACCCAGATCAGTTAAGCGAATTGTCAGCTGGCATAGTGATATAATACGGCAAAAGAGATTATTAAGAATTTATCAACCCTTTGTTAATCGTATATTAACGCAGACTAGCGCATTAATTGTATCGACTCCTTATTTAGCTGAGCATTCTAAACAAATTGAAGTGGCTAGAGGGCGCAATATTATTCGTATCATTCCCTACGGCGTAGATTTTGATTATTTTTTAGCTAATAAATATCAGGGGAAAATTAAGCAGATTAAACAACAATATTCTCATCGATTTTTGATATTTGCCTTGGGAAGACATGTTTATTACAAGGGTTTTTGTTATTTAATTGAAGCGATGAAGCAATTACCTAGGAATATTGTTTTACTATTAGGGGGAGAAGGGACATTAACGCAAAAATTGCGCATCCAGGTTCAAACTTCACAGCTAGAAGAGCAAGTTCATTTTCTCGGTGAAATCGCTAAACAAGATTTGCCAGCCTATTACCATGCTTGTGATTTATTTTGTTTGCCATCAATTGAACAAAGCGAAGCATTTGGAATAGCTCAACTAGAGGCAATGGCTTGTGCAAAACCTGTTGTTTGTTGTGATGTGACGCATGCAGCGAGTAATCTGAATCAACATGCTGTGACTGGCTTTGTGGTGTCTCCACGCTGTCCAACGTCACTGGCGGCTGCAATTTTAAAACTTTATCGAGAACCTTTATTACGTCACTCTTTAGGAAGGTCGGCCTATTATTATGCTAAAGAAAAATTCACTACTCAACAAATGGTGCGACAGATAAAAAAACTTTATCAAGAAATTATTTGTTGATTACTTTAAAAATATAATGTAAGAAAAATTTATGTCTCAGATGAAACTTTCAATCAGCATTGTTGTCTATCAAGAAGATTTTTTACAAATTAAAGATTGTCTTATGAGTATAATCAATGCAATACCAAGAGATATACCCTATGAAATTAGTATTGTGGACAATGGCGCCGTAGAATCAAAAAAAAAGAAAAGTTATGAAATTGAGATAAGCAAATGGTTTTCAAATTTACCCATATTTTACATTTTATCCCCTAAAAATGGTGGTTATGGTTATGGGCATAATCAAGTTATTCTTAAAAGTAATGCAGAATATCATCTTATTCTCAATAACGATGTTTATTTATTGCCTGATACCATTAAAAATGCATTTGATTTTATGCAGATGTATGACCAAGTAGGGATGTTAGTTCCGGATGTTTATGATATGGATAATAACAGAGTGTATCTTTGCCGCAGGAATCCAAGTTTATGGATTAGTTTTTTACGTCGGTTTGCACCTAATGCCTTTAAAAAAATATTTCATAAAAGATTAAATAAATTTGAAATGCAAGATAAAAATTATAATGAAGCCATTTTTAATTTAAGTAACCCCACAGGTTGTTTCATGTTTTGTCGGTTAAGCTTGCTAAAGCAGTTAAAGGGCTTTGATGAACGATTTTTTATGTATTATGACGATTCTGATTTAGGACGACGCATGGCTGAAATTTCTCAAATCGCCTATTCACCTACTGTTAAGATAAAACATGTTTGGCGGCGAGCCGCTTATAAAACTTATCGTATGGCATGGATCGCAAGTAAATCAGCTTTATATTATTCATGGAAGTGGTTACTAAAATAAAAATTGGGGGAGAATATTTTTTAGCTGAGAATAATTTTGATCTTTAGGTGATATGATGGGTTCGGATAATGGCCAGTCAATAGCTAGACTGGGATCCGACCAGAGTATGCCTTGTTCAGCTTTTGGATTGTAATAATGACTGCATTTATAGTGAAAGTCAGCGATCTCACTGATTACGCAAAATCCATGCGCAAATCCTTTGGGTATAAAGAGTTGGTAATGATTTTCGTCATTTAAAACAACACCAAACCATTTGCCGAAAGTGGCTGATTCAGTTCTGATATCCACAGCTACATCAAAAACACTGCCACGGATGACTGTGACTAATTTATCTTGTGGTTGCTGGATCTGATAATGTAGTCCCCGCAAAACATTTTTGCTAGAACGAGAAAGATTATCCTGAACAAAACTTATTTTCCGATTAAGAAATTTTTGATAACGTTCTTCCTGAAAGGCTTCAAAAAAGAATCCGCGCTCATCCTGATGAGATTTTGGATCAATTAAAATTAAATCTGGGATAGAAGTGGGGATAATTTTCATAATTCTCGTTTAATAAGATCAAGTAGATAACTTCCATAGCTACAATTAATAAGTTTATGAGCAGCCATTTCTAAAGACTCGGTATTGATAAAACCTTTTCGCCAGGCAATTTCTTCTAAGCAAGCTATTTTTAAGCCTTGCCGTTTTTCCACCACTTGTACGAAGTGCGAAGCTTCTAATAACGCGTCATGCGTCCCGGTATCTAACCAGGTGCTACCCCGACTAATTAACTGATGTGAAAGTTGTCCTTGGATTAAATATTGACGATTGACATCGGTTATTTCTAATTCGCCACGTTGAGAAGGTTTAATATTTTTAGCAATATCGATGACTTGATTGTCATAGAAATATAAACCGGTGACTGCCCAGTTAGACTTAGGAAGTTTAGGTTTCTCCTCAATGTCAATTAAATTTTTTTTTTGGTCAAACACTGCAACACCATAACGTTCCGGATCCTTGACAAAATAACAAAAAATTTGGGCACCGATTTGTTGACCAGCTGCGGCACTAACCGTTTCAGAAAATTTTTCTCCATGGAATAGATTATCCCCAAGAATCAATGCTATTGAATCCTTACCAATAAATTTTTCTCCGATAATGAAGGCTTGTGCTAAGCCATCAGGTTTTTTTTGGGTTAAATAACTAAGGTTTATTCCCCATTGTGCACCATTTCCGAGCAAATTTTGATATTGAGGTAAGGCTTCTATGCTAGTAATGATTAATATATCCTGAATACCCGCCAACATTAGCGCACTGAGCGGATAATAGACCATGGGTTTGTCATAAATAGGCAGTAACTGCTTACTAATCCCTTTAGTGATAGGATGTAAACGTGTACCTGAGCCGCCGGATAAAATGATACCTTTCACCAAAACTTTCCTTGTTAGTTAAAAAAGAGCAGCGAGTCGCTTCAATTTTTGTCTAGTGTAAGGTATATTGAAGTTTATTAAAATAGCTTATGGATAAGATGTTTAACCCTACTGTATTAATTACTATTGTTCTATACCATCCTGACAAGAGCAAGATATTGAATTTAATTGATATTTGCTCGCGATATGAAAAAAGCCAAATATTGTTATTCGATAATACTGAAGATTCTCAAGCTTTTGAGTATGCTAATAAGGATATTATTTTATTTAAAAGTCTCAAAAATGTTGGCGTAGGAGGTGCACATTACTTGGCCTGCCAAATGGCCGAGGAAAAGGATTTTGAATTCGTATTATTTCTTGATCAGGATAGTCAGCTATCGGAAGGGTTTATTACCGATATGATTTCAGGTTTTTATCGGCTAAAAAATTTACATCCGCGTTTATGTGCCATTGGCCCAACCTGGCATGATCCTGAGCTTAAAAACTCAAAAACCAGAGCATTTAAAGATAGATTAAGATACTTACTCAAGGCGCCCAATTTAAAACAAGTGTTAATTAGCTCTGGAATGTTGATTTGGGTACCGACCTTAAAACATATTGGCTATCCCAAAAAGGAATATTTTATCGATCTGGTCGATACTGAATGGTGTTTACGTGCTTTATATAAAAATTATCAAATCGTTATGCTGCCGGAAGTGTTTATGAAGCATAGAATAGGTGAAGTTAAAAAAATTAATAAAGTATTCGTTCAATATGAACAGCCCATTCGTTATTATTATTCGATTCGTAATAGTTTTTTGCTATTTCATGAAAAAAATATTTTATTTTCACATAAGCTTTTTATTCTTTTCGGAAACTTATTCAAATTAAGAAAAATTATATTTTCGCCTAAGCCTCTAGGGAGCTTAATGGCAGCATTTCGTGGTGTTATAGATGGATTTTTTATCAAAAATAATAGAACTGACTTATATTAGGACTGTTTTTAGAAAGGGATAGCATGCTCAAACCCACGTTATTAATTAATATCGTACTTTACAATCCAGATGAAGGAAAATTGCAAGAATTACTTCGCGTTTGTTTAGATTATGATCGAGTTAAAATTTTACTCTTTGATAATTCTCCCTATCAACAAAATTTAGAGGGTATACATTCTGAAAATATTGTTTTATATAAAAGTAAAAAAAATGTAGGCGTAGCAGGTGCACATT
This sequence comes from uncultured Gammaproteobacteria bacterium, assembly GCA_949295795.1. Lineage (GTDB taxonomy): Bacteria > Pseudomonadota > Gammaproteobacteria > Diplorickettsiales > Diplorickettsiaceae > Aquirickettsiella. Next base: position 24,049 of record CASFML010000017.1, read on the forward strand.
TTTATGCATGTAAAATGGCAGAGAGTGAGAATTTTGATTTTGTGCTTTTTCTCGATCAAGATAGTCAACTACCCGAAAATTTTATTGCTCAAATGATTACTGGATTTTATCATCTACAAAAATTATATCCTCGTTTGTGCGCGATCGGTCCTTCCTGGAAGGATCCAAGAATAAACAATTGGTACCAAGAAAAACAAGTAAAAAATAATCTTAAAACTACGCTAAAAGCCAAATTAAAGCGAGTTCTCAAAGTGACTCAGCGCCGAGAAAAAATTCATCATTTCTTGCGGCTTGATAATATATTAATTAGTTCGGGTATGATGGTTTGTGTACCTACTTTAAAGGAAATAGGTTATCCCAAAAAAGAATATTTTATTGATTTAGTTGATATCGAGTGGTGTTTACGGGCATTATCAAAAGATTTTCAGATTGAAATAGTAAAAGATGTACAAATGCAGCATACCATTGGACAATTTAAATCTACAAAAAATAAATTTTTACAATATCAAAATCCTATGCGATATTATTATTCTATTCGCAATAGTTTTTATCTGTTTAGAGAGAGAAAATTTCCAATATCATTTCGGTTATTTATTTTAATTCATAATATTTTAGAAATTAAAAAAATTCCGTTTGTTCCGGAATCAAAAAAAAGTTTATTGGCTGCTATGAGTGGTATTAAAGATGGAATATTGATGAAAAAAACCTTAGCGGCCTTTAAATAATGAGTAAATTGGATGGTTCAGGGAAGAATATTATTAACAGGTGCAAAGGGTCAATTAGGACACGAAATTATTGAATTGGCAAGAAATCTAAATTTACCATTGTATGCTTTTGCGCGCTCGCAACTTAATATTACTGAATTAGCACAAATTGAATATGCAGTAAGGATCATTAAACCAAAATACATTATTAATACGGCAGCATATACTGCTGTTGATAAGGCTGAAAAGGAAAGTGAGCTTGCCTTTTTAATTAATAGCACAGGAGTTAACAACTTGGCACAAATAGCCGAGAAATACGATATCCCGTTAATACATATTTCCACTGACTACGTTTTTGATGGCCAAAAAAAATCTGCTTATATTGAAGAAGATAAAACTCAACCGTTATCGATTTATGGAAAAAGTAAATTAAGTGGAGAAATGCTTCTTAGAAAAACTTGGAATAAACATATTATTTTACGAGTAAGTTGGATATTTGGACAATTTGGGAATAATTTTGTGAAAACTATTCTTCGTTTAGCTAAAGAAAAGAATGAATTAAAAATCATAGCCGATCAAAGAGGGGCTCCCACCTACACGGGTGATATCGCTTTGACACTAATAAAGATAATTGATTGTCTGGAAAAGGGCCAAACTGATTGGGGAACCTACCATTACACGGGTATACCCACGTTAAGCTGGTATGAATTTGCTAAAAAAATAGTCACCGAGGCAAAGCAATACCAGCCATTAATTCTAAAAAAGATTATTCCTATTCCATCGGCAGAATATCCCAGTATCGCGCTTAGACCCTGTAATTCCGAGTTAGCTTGTCAGAAAATTTCTCAAACCTTTTATATTGATCAGAATAATTGGTTTTTTGGTTTAAAAAAAATGGTTCATTGTTTATGACATATCACCCAAAAAATATTTTAGTAACAGGCGGTGCTGGTTTTATTGCGAGTCATTTTGTCCATTATTGTCAAAAAAATTACCCAGAAATATTTATTGTTAATCTCGATAAATTGACCTATGCAGGAACATTAAATAATCTTAAAAATTTACGCTATCCTGAACAACATCATTTTGTACAAGGTGATATACTCGATAACGATTTAGTATTTAAATTATTAAAGGATTTTAAAATAGATACGCTCGTTCATTTTGCCGCTGAAACTCATGTCGATCGTTCTATTAATACTCCTGAAAAATTTATAAAAACCAATATCTCGGGTACTTTTGCTTTATTAGAATCAAGTCGAAAGCTTTGGCTAGAAGATCTCGGTTTAGGAAGTAATGATTGCCGATTTCATCATATCTCTACCGACGAAGTGTATGGTAGTTTACAAAAGTCTGAGCCAGCCTTTACTGAGCTGACACCTTATCGGCCTAATTCACCTTATTCGGCAAGCAAAGCGTCTTCAGACTATTTGGTGCGTGCTTATTATAATACTTATGGATTGCCTGTTACACTAACCCATTGTTCTAATAATTATGGTCCTTTGCAACACACTGAAAAATTTATCCCAACCATTATAGATTGCTGTTTACGACAAAAGCCTATTCCTATTTATGGTGATGGTTCCAATATTCGTGATTGGCTCTATGTAGAAGATCATTGTAGAGGAATCGATAGTGTCATACGAAAGGGCAGATTAGGAGAAAGTTATAATATTGGCGGGAATAATGAATTAAGCAATTTAGAAGTTATAAATCTCATCTTTGAGGGTTTATGCAAAACTAACCCGATCAACTTTAAATATAATGATCTCATTTCCTTTGTAAAGGATCGACCAGGACATGATTGGCGTTATGCAATCAATGCTGAAAAAATAACCAACGAATTAGCATGGCAACCTAAAGAAACATTTTCTTCAGGAATATTAAAAACGATAATGGCTTATCAAAAGTGATACCAACCTTCTTGTTTAGCTAACTTAATCACAGGAACAACCGGATCAAGCTGGCCCACCATAACTCTTTGGTAATGGGTTTCTCGAGCCTTTTGTAATTTATGTATAACCACAACACTGTCATAAAAATAGATAGATCTCAACCATTCGAATATATATTTATCCTCTGAAGAAAGATTTTTCTCGAAGTGATGATCTTTAATATGATAAAAGTTAAGTAAATCGGCAAATTTTTTAAAAAATTCAATAGCCGAGTCAGCACCTAGGTAGGAGCCACCATGACTTTGCCAATAAGAGGTATGTAAATCTTCTATTAAAAAAACGCCGCCCGGTTTTAATTTTGAGAAAAATAGTTTAAATGTTTGAATAATATCGGAGCAGATATGTGAACCGTCATCAATGATAATGTCAAATTTAAGATTTTTAAAATATTGGTTAATGGACTGTTCATCGGTAATATTAAAATTATAAACATGTATATTAGCGTCAAGCGTTAGGTTAAGTACTTTGGGGTCAATATCGACACCATAAAGCACGGCATTTTTTAAATAGGTATTAAGAATTTGCAAAGTTCCACCATTTTGAACACCAATTTCTAAAACATTAGGCCTATTGGCTATATAGCTTCTAAAACATTCTTCATAAATATCAAAATAGTTGACCCACTTATCGGATACATTTTGCTTGTGTTGATAAAAGATAGTTTTGAAGCTTAATGTGTCAGCATCATTACGCACATATTGAGCGGATCGATATTTTTTAATAATTGAAAAAAAATTAGTCAGTTTACTAGAGAATAGAGCAAAATTATTTAAAGCTCGTTTAAAATATTGGATCATTTCCTTCTTCCGGTGAAAGCAAGTGTTTGTAAAATCTATCCTGGCGTGTGCTCTCCAGCTTAATCTTTTTTAATTGGATGGAGGGTGAAAATAATAAGTTAAAAAGATATTGTACTCAATAACTAAGGATTGTAACATATGGCTGCCTAATAATTGTATGATTGGTTTATTGGATTTTTGGTTAGCAAAATGGATTTGGACAAGTTGAAACTAAAAGCACTATTTCCTCCCTATCGATTAACGATAGCGGATTATATTTTGGGGGGAATCCTTCTCCTCTTCTGCTTTTTTGCTTTTTTTCATCCCGATATATTTGTTACAGGATGGAATTCTTTAAATTATCTCTTTGGAAACCCCCTAGAGTTTTATGAAAACTGTAAAAAAATTCAAGGGAGAGGTCTTTTTGCTTTAGCCAATTACCCTCCAGCCATCTTTTTAGTTTTTGCATTATGGCTTTCCCCTTTCAAACTTTTAGGAATAATAAAATCCCCCTTATTCTTTTCGCATTATCTTGTTTATTGGCTAAAATTTTTAACTTCATTAGTTTATTTAGCGACAGGATTAGTTTTTTACCAGATTACGCAGCACTATAAAAATGATTACGAATGGAATAAATTGGCCACTTGGATATGGTTTACCTCACCTTTGGCGATCTTTTCACAGTTTATTTTTTCTCAATATGATATTTTTTATACTTTTTTAACTTTATTAGGTTTTTTGTTTTTCTTAAAAAAGAAATCGTATAGTGCTTCATTAATTTTTGGATTAGCTGTTACATTTAAGTATTTTCCATTTTTTGTTTTTGTTCCTTTGTTACTTTTTTTAGAAAAAAGAATAATTAAATTGCTGATCTGTGGATTAATATTTTTACTGCCAATGCTTTTAATTCAACCTTTCTACCTACATTCTCCAGCTTATATTGAGGGTGTTTTGCATTTTAATGCCCTAGGTCGAGTTTTTATAAGTGCTTTGGAAATTGGTCCTCAGAAAGTATATTATATATTTTCTATATTTATACTATTAACAGGTATTTGTTATTATTTAGATATTACAAAAAATTATAAAAAAATTGCTGTCTATCTTTTTCTTTTTTCAAGTATTTACCCTTTTTTGTTTATTTTATGGCATCCGCAGTGGTTGTTATTTATAACGCCCGCTTTGGCTTTAACGACTATGCTGTCTCCAAAGAATAAAATAGCAAAATTTTTATTTTTTGATTTATGCGGAATGTTATTTTTTATTGCCTTTGTGGTTTTAAGCTTTCCAGATAACGTCGATTTGACGATGTTTCAGGCGAAACTATTACATATACCCATATTCATTCCATTGTATGAAAACATAGGAAATTTGTTTAAAATATTGGGTGGATTGAGTGTTAATATCTTTCTCTCTCTTTTTTGGGGGTACTTAGTTTTAAACTTAATACTTAAGTATAAGTATTTATTGTATGATTTTACGATTGAGTCAAGCTTTATTTCCTATGCTAAAGTTCGACAACGGTTCTATATTGGGATACTCATTTTTATTATACCTGCGGCTATTACCTTTATAAAAAGTACTTTCAATTCGAATAAGTATATTTTAAATCCATCTAGAGAAAAGACATTTGGTGAACTGACAAAGAATAGGGTGTTTGAACAGCGCTTTAATGCGATAGGAACTAATCTTAAACAAGTTGATTTGTTTTTAGCTGCATTTGCAAGAAGAAATCACGCTATCATTCAACTAGAATTGCTTACAAACGATCATAAACAACTCTATATAACAAAACGATTAGCGATCTTAATACAGGATAACAATTGGGAAAGATTTAAATTTCCAGCCATTAAACTTAAAAAAGGCAATACTTATTTTCTTCGGTTAACCTCTCCCAATGGTTACCCCGGAAATGCGATTACTTGGTGGGCTTCTGCTGCACCTTATTATAAAAATGGCTTCGCAATTGTGGATGGAAAAAAACAACCCTCTGATTTTACATTTCGAATGAAATTTAAAAATTTCTAACCTATAAAATATAAAGAGTAAATATCAAAAAATCTGTTAATAAGGGATTATTTTTATGAAAGCAGTTATTTTAGCAGGTGGAGCAGGAACACGTATTAGCGAAGAAACCAGTTTTCGTCCAAAACCTATGATTGAAATAGGTGGTAAACCCATTATATGGCACATTATGAAAATATTTTCATCTTATGAGATCTATGATTTTATTATCTGTTTAGGTTATAAAGGCTATCTCATTAAAGAATATTTTTCTAATTATTACTTACACACTTCTGATGTTACTTTTGACATGATCAAAAATCAGACTAAAATCCATCATAATAAAGCAGAACCTTGGCGGATAACATTAGTGGAAACCGGGGAGCAAACCATGACAGGAGGGCGGCTTAAAAGAATAGCGTCTTATCTTGATAATGAAGATTTTTGTTTCACCTATGGAGATGGCTTAGGTAATGTGAATCTTAATGCTTTAATACAATTTCATAAACATCAAAATACCTTAGCGACTTTAACGGCGGTTCAAACCCTGGGAAGATTTGGGGCGTTAGACATCTCTAATAAAAAAGTGGTTGCATTCAAGGAAAAACCACAAGGAGATGGTGCTTGGATTAACGGGGGTTTTTTTGTGTTGTCTCCGCGTGTATTAAACTACATAGACAATGATACGATATCCTGGGAAAAGCAACCTCTGGAAACGTTAGCACAGGAGGGTGAGTTATCTGCTTTTTTTCATCATGATTTTTGGCACCCGATGGATACACTGCGCGATAAGAATACCTTAGAAGAAATCTGGGCATCAGGTCATGCGCCCTGGAAGATCTGGGAAAATGAGTCTCAAGTGATCGAAACTGCAATTTGCACTTAATTAAGCAATATATGAAATTCTGGAAAGGAAAAAAGGTATTATTAACGGGTCATACTGGGTTTAAAGGAAGTTGGCTCTCCTTATGGCTACAATCTTTAGGTGTCAATCTAATAGGCTATTCATTAGCTCCACCCTCTTTTCCCAATCTCTATGAAATTACGCAGCTGCATAAGGGAATGATTAACATCATCAATGATATAAGGGATTATGAAGGCTTGCAGGCGGTCATCCGAAAATATCAACCTGAAATTATTATTCATATGGCGGCTCAATCGCTGGTTCGGCATTCCTATCAGGCCCCTTTTGAAACTTATTCAACCAATATCATGGGCACAACAAATGTGTTAGAAGCGGCACGATTAGCGGAAACCGTCAGAGTGATTGTTAATGTAACCAGTGATAAATGTTATGAAAACAAAGAGATAAATAAAAGCTTTTGCGAAGAAGATCGACTGGGTGGTTATGATCCCTACAGTAATAGTAAGGCCTGTTCTGAATTAATTACTCAAACCTATCGAGACGTTTTTTTTAAAGAACGAGGAGTCGGTGTTGCAACCGCAAGAGCGGGAAATGTTATAGGAGGGGGTGATTGGGCTAAGGATCGCTTAGTTCCGGACGTGCTTACGGCTTGCTTTAAACAAGAAGATATTTTATTACGATACCCTAATGCCTTACGTCCTTGGCAACATGTTTTACAACCCTTGTTGGGATATTTAAGCCTAGCGGAGCGTTTATATTTTTCACCAGAAGATTATTCAGAAAGTTGGAATTTTGGACCAGATACTGAAGATATAAAGCCCGTAAGCTGGGTGACCGATTATCTTATTAAAATGAGTCATAGTTCCATTAGATGGTTTAAGGATGAAAATAAACGGCTACATGAAGCGAGTGCCTTACAATTAGATTGCTCAAAAGCGAAAGAGCGTTTGGATTGGGTTTCGATGTGGAATTTAGAAAAGGGGCTTCAAAAAACTACAGAGTGGTTTCAGGCTTATCAAGAGGGACTACCTATGTTTGAGAAAACCCTAAGCCAAATTAATCAATTTAAAAGCGACTTCAGTCAATTACAAAGCCATAGTTAAGGGACTTTGGATGGTTAAGAAATTCATTCAAATGTCCGAGGAGAGACTGTGTATGTAGTGAACGAATGGCGTAATTGTATTTATTGTGTTGCGGTGTTCCATTTAATTATAAATATTTTCAATATTTAAATAGGAGAGCAGTTAAAAAATCTAAATTTTATAATGAAATAAAGTCAAAATATTCTCGTCACTATCGAATATAGCATTAAGATATTTATTGAGTCATCATGATACGATAAATGCAGGTTAAAACGTATTTATGAGAGTTTTAAAGAGTTTGAAAAGAGTTGGGCAAATTGACCTATTTAAGAAATGGAAATTGAAAATCTTACTAAAAAAACAATTTATTATTTTTATTTTTGTTGGAGGTATCAATACAATTTTCGGATATTCTATTTTTGCTTTCCTTATTTTTTTAAAAATAAGATATTATTTATCCTTTTTAATTGCGACATCGTTAGGATTAATATTTAATTTTATGACAACCGGTAGGATTGTATTTAAGAATAAAAATTTTAGTTTATTTTATAGATTTATCTTCATAAACATAGTGATGTGTATTTTAAATATAATTTTAATTAGAATAATTAATATACATATAAATAATTTTTATATTTCAGGGCTAATGTCAATGGCTATTACTGTACTAGTAGCATTTTATCTTAATAAAAAAGTCTTTACTATGGAAAATACTGCGAATAATATGGAAAAATGCTTAAAAAAACAAGTTGATTCTAACTAAAAGTTAATCTAATTTTTGGAGTGTTAAGATTTATGTTGTTTGAAATCACTAGCTGTGAAATATGCGGAAATAAAAACTTAATACCTATTCTTAATCTGGGATCACACCCACTGTGTGATGATCTTGTGGCCTTAGGAGATTCTCGTATATGTGAAGAATATCCAATAGAAATTTTGTTTTGCAAGATATGTATTACTGCTCATCAGAAATTTCAAATTCCTAAGCAAAGACTTTTTCCTAACAATTATCATTATCGCGCTTGTAATACCCTTGATGTTTTAAATGGTATGCGTCATTTTGTAAAATTCTGCGAAGATAAATATGGTAATTTGAGTGATAAAAAAATTTTAGATATAGGTTGTAATGATGGTAGCCTCTTATCGTTCTTTAAAAAAAAATTAGCAAAGACTTATGGAATTGAACCTACTCATGCTTACAAAGAAGCTATAAAATCTGGACATAGTATTATTAATGATTTTTTCTGTGAAGAAGTTGCAATTAATTTTGTTAAAAAATTTGGACAACCCGATTTTATTACTTTTACTAATGTATTTGCACATATTGAAAATTTACCAAAAATGATTCAAGCACTTAAAGTTTTATTACATAAAAATACAGTAATAATTATTGAAAATCATTATTTAGGAGCAGTGATAGATAAATTTCAATTTGATACTTTTTATCATGAGCATCCCCGCACTTATAGTTGTACTTCATTTTCACATATTGCATTAAGCTTAGATCTTAATATTGATGATGTGATTTTCCCTTCACGTTACAATGGAAATATTCGTGTAGCATATTCCTCAAAAGAAAGTGATAACAAAGCCAAATTACTGAAAATTTATGAATATGAAAAATCGTTTTACAACAAACTTAATGTGATGAAAAAAAAATTAGTATTTTGGTCTAAAAATAAACGCAATTACATAGAAAAGTTAGTTGGTGAATATGGTAGGCTACCAGCAAAAGCGTTTCCTGGTCGAGCAAGTATTTTGGTGAAAATGCTTGCACTTGATAATAATTTAATAAATGCAACTTATGAAAAGCCAACTTCCAATAAACTAAATTATTATATTCCAGGAACTCGTATACCTATTTTGTCGGATAGTCAATTTGATTTTGCTAAAAATAATACCCCTATGATCAATCTTGCTTGGCATATTAGAGAAGAAATAGAATCTTACTTACAAGGGCTTGGTTATTTTGGCTCTATAATTGATATTTTTTCTACACAAGACATAGTTTAAAAATGAATGTTGTTATATTAGGTTCTGGATTTGGTTTATATGGTTATTTGCCTGCATTGAGTAATATAAAAAATATAACAATCTTTCTTTTAAGTCGTTACAAAACACAATTTTATAAACGACCAGACATAAATTTATATTTTGATACTATTCAATGGGTGGATGACGTTGAAACTCTGTTAAAACTTGCTAATACTTTAATTATTGCATTAACACCCGCACAACAGTATTTTTGGATAAAAAAATGCTTAAGCTATCAAAATATTAATTATATTTTTTGTGAAAAGCCATTAGCCACTACCCCTGATCTAGCAAATGATTTGTTTGAAAACTTAGTGATTTCAGGAAAAAAATTCAGAATTGCTTATAATTTTCGCTATACCGATTGGGGATGGAAAATTCTCAATAGTTTTAAGAATATTGGAAGCATAACGTGGAATTTTCAAGCCCATCATTATAAAAAAAATATCCAAAATTGGAAACGTCAACATACAGATGGTGGTGGAGCTTTGCGGTTTTATGGTATTCATTTGATAGCGTTGTTTTCAGAACTTGGATACAACAATACTTCCTATTCTGAGATTAAAAATAATAAAAAAAATGAGGCAGAATCCTGGTGTGCAGAGATTACGGGTGATAATCTTACTAATTGTAAGCTTAATATTTCAACTAATAGTCCAGAAACAAGTTTTATTATTGAAGAAAGTAACGGGCAAATATATTCTCTTTTACATCCTTTTCAAACAAATTCAATGGATAAAGAAAGTATTTTTGATCAAAGAATCCCTTTTATAACTAAAGCACTTATCGATCTTTTTGGGCATCCCGAAAATTATTATGGATGGTATAAACATACTAATAGACTTTGGAAAAACATAGAAGAAAGGACTTTACATAATGAAAAAAATTTCTGTCATAACGCCTTGTTTTAACGAAGAAGATAACGTTATAGAATGTATCGAACAGGTAAAAAAAATCTTTGAACGTGATCTACAGAATTATGAATTGGAACATATTTTTTGTGATAACGGATCAAGTGATAATACAGTTAAACTTTTAAAACAAGCCGCCTCGGCAGATCGGCGTATTAAAATTATTATCAATTCTCGTAATTTTGGTATCTTGAAAAATACCTATAATGGCGTTTTAAATGCAACGGGTGATGCAGCCATATTATTTATGCCAGCGGATCTTCAAGATCCACCCGAATTAATTCACGAGTTTGTTAAACATTGGGAAAAGGGCTTTGAAATAGTATATGGAATGCGTGCAAAACGCCAAGAAGGATTTTTTATTAGGAATATTCGTAAAGCTTATTATCGTTTGCTATCTTCATGTACTTATGTAAATTATCCAGCTGATGCAGGCGATTTTCAATTAGTAGACCGTGTTGTTCTTAATGCCATGAAAAAAATTGATGATGCAAAACCATTTATGCGTTTGATGACATTTGATTGTGGATTTCGTTCTTTCGGAATCCCTTATACTTGGCAGGTACGTAAAAAGGGGACTTCAAGGAATAATTTAATTGATATGCTAGATCAAGGAATAAACGGGATAGTTAGTTTTAGTACCATACCTTTACGCTTAGCTTTAATTTTCGGTTTGATTTTATCATGTTTGAGTATTATTTACGCTTTTTGCGTAGGAATTATGACGATCCTGGGTAAAACATCGGCAGTGGGACGGGGAGTTCCAACCGTTATTGTTGCATTATTTTTCTTCAGCGGAATTCAATTGCTTTTCGCAGGTATTTTGGGCGAGTATATATTAGCTATTTATAATCAGGTCCGGCGCAGGCCTTTAGTCATCGAAAAAGAAAGAGTGAATTTTGACTAACACATGTTGTATACCAATAATGAACAAATAATTTAAATTAGTCCAGCTTGAATCAAATAATTTAATCATTAAATTATCTTCTCCAACACGATGGTTTCATCTCTGTCAGCGCCAGTAGAGATGATGGTGATCGGTACGCCGATCAATGCTTCAATACGCCGTAAGTAAGCTTGGGCATTTTTGGGGAGCTTTGTAAATTCTTTAATCGGAGTGGTGGCTGTTTGCCAGCCAGGAAGCGCTTCATATTGTGGAATGCATTGCGCAAGATCTTCTGGATTTAGCGGTAAGTCAGTTAATAGTTGG